>JACPRL010000055.1 GCA_016189965.1 Acidobacteriota bacterium
GTACTCCTTTGCCTCCTCTGCTTCCTTTGCTTCCTATTCCTCCGCAGAACTACGCCACCGCCCCATGGCATTTCTTGTACTTCTTGCCCGAGCCGCAGGGACAGGGGTCGTTCCGCCCGATCTTCTGCGCCGCGCGGATGGGCTGGGGCCGCGCGCTTTCCGGCGCGCCCCCGCCGAGGAACTGGAGCTCGCTCGCCTGGCGCTGGCGCCGCCGGGCAAAGAGCCGCTCCTCTTCGCTCATCTCCTGCTGCACCGGCTTCATCAGGAAGAGGTAGCGCAGCGTCTCCGAGTCCACCCGGTCGAGCATTTCTTCGAACAGCCCGAAGGACTCGCGCTTGTACTCGATCAGCGGGTCCTTCTGCCCGTAGCCGCGCAGGTTGATGCCCTCTTTCAGGTGGTCCATCGTCAGCAGGTGGTCTTTCCACTGCGTGTCGATGATTTGCAGGCGGATGATGCGCTCCAGGCGCCGCAGGGTTTCGGCGCCGAGCTGCCGCTCTTTCTCCCCGTAGAGCGCCTTGACTTTTTCTTCGAGCGCCGCTTCCAGCTCGTCGCGGTTCAGGCGCAGCGGGTCGAGCCCGTTGCCGCGGGTGTCGAGCCCGAACTGCCGCCAGAGCTCCTGGCGGAGGGCATCGAGGTTCCAGTGTTCGGGGTGGGCGGTGGGCGGGCAGTGGGTGGCGAGGATGTGGTGGGAGAAGTCGGCGGCCATGGAGAGAATTTCTTCCTTGAGGTCAGCGCCTTCGAGGATGGTGCGGCGCATGGAGTAGATGGCGACGCGCTGCTTGTTCATCACGTCGTCGTATTCGAGCAGGTGCTTGCGGGCTTCGAAGTTCTGCGCCTCGACCGCCTTCTGAGCGGCCTCGATGCGGCGGGTGATGAGGCGGGACTCGATGGGCACGCCCTCTTCCATGCCGAGCTTGAGCATCAGGCCCTTGATGCGCTCGCCGCCGAAGATGCGCATCAGGTCGTCCTCAAGGGAGAGATAGAAGCGGGAGCTGCCAGGGTCGCCCTGGCGGCCGGCGCGGCCGCGGAGCTGGTTGTCAATACGGCGGGCTTCGTGGCGCTCGGTGCCGAGGATGTGGAGGCCATCGACGCCGACGACTTCGTCATGCTCGCGGTCGCACTGCGCCTTGAATTCCGCGAAGGTTTGCTGCCAGTCGGGCTTGGGGACGCGCCAGAACTGCTCCTGGTAGTAGAAGTAGATGAACTGCTCGTCGCTCCCGTAGCGCTCCTCGCCGGGCGGCAGGGGTTCGGCGCGGTTCTGCTTGACCAGGTGGTCTTTGGTCATGAACTCGGGGTTGCCGCCCAGCAGGATGTCGGTGCCGCGGCCGGCCATGTTGGTGGAGATGGTGAGGGTGCCGCGGCGGCCGGCCTGGGCGACGATGTAGGCCTCCCTCTCGTGTTGCTTGGCGTTGAGCACGTGATGGGGGATGCCGGCGCGCTTGAGCAGCTCGGCGAGCGCTTCCGACTTTTCGATGGAGATGGTGCCGACCAGCACGGGCTGGCCCTTGGCGTGGAGCTGGCGGATCTCTTCGATGACGGCGCCAAACTTTTCGCGCTCGGTGCGGTAAACCACGTCGGAAAATTCGTGCCGCAGCAGCGGGCAGTTGGTGGGGATGACAACGACGTCGAGGTTGTAGATCTTGCTGAACTCGGCGGCTTCGGTTTCGGCGGTGCCGGTCATGCCGGCGAGCTTGTCGTACATGCGGAAGTAGTTTTGGAAGGTGATGGTGGCCAGGGTCTGGTTTTCGCGCTCGATCTTGACGCCCTCTTTGGCCTCGATGGCCTGGTGGAGGCCGTCGGACCAGCGGCGGCCGGGCATCTGGCGGCCGGTGAACTCGTCAATGATGAGGACTTCGCCGTCCTTGACGATGTAGTCGCGGTCGCGCTTGAAGAGCGCGTGGGCGCGGAGGCCCTGCTGGACGTGGTGGAGGGTTTCGAGGTGGATGGGGTCGTAGAGGTTGTCGAGGCCGAGGAGGCGTTCGACGTGGGCGACGCCTTCTTCGGTCAGCGCGACGCTGCGGTGCTTTTCGTCGAGGCTGAAGTCGGCCTCGGGCTGGAGCTTGGGGATGAGGCGGTCGATGCGGTAGTACTTGTCGGTGGATTCTTCCGAGGGGCCGGAGATGATGAGGGGGGTGCGGGCTTCGTCGATGAGGATGGAGTCGACCTCGTCGACGATGGCGAAGTAGTGCGGGCGCTGGACGCAGTCGCCGAGGTCGAACTTCATGTTGTCGCGCAGGTAGTCGAAGCCGAACTCGTTGTTGGTGCCGTAGGTGATGTCGGCGCGGTAGGCGGCCTTGCGTTCGGCGTCGGAGCGGCCGTGGACGATGACGCCGACGTTGAGGCCGAGGGCTTTGTAGATGGGGCCCATCCATTCGGCGTCGCGCTTGGCCAGGTAGTCGTTGACGGTGACGATGTGGACGCCCTTGCCGAGCAGGGCGTTGAGGCAGGCGGGCAGCGTGGCGACGAGCGTCTTGCCTTCGCCGGTTTTCATTTCGGCGATTTTGCCTTCGTGCAGCACGACGCCGCCGAGGAGCTGGACGTCGAAGGGGCGCATGGCGACGTGGCGGCGGCCGACCTCGCGGACGAGGGCGAAGACGGGGACAAGGACTTCGCGCAGAATCTCTTCTTCGGCTTGCCGGCGTTTGCGGGCCAGGGTTTCGCGGAGGGTTTGGCGGCGCAGGGGGTCGGCGTCGGCTTCGGCGAGGGTGCGCTGCTCGTCTTCGAGCACGGGGCGGAGGCGCTCCTCAACCTGGGCTCGGAGCTGCTGGTAGCGCGCGAGCAGCTCGGCGTCGGCGAGGGGCTGGACTTCCGGCTCGAGTTGGTTGATGGCTTGGACGAGCGGCGTCATACGGCGGATGTCGCGCTCGTGCTTGGTGCCGAAGATTTTGGTGAGTAGAGACTGCACCATCGTAGCCTAGAAAAATCATTCTAGCACTTGAAGGCCACAGAGACACAGAGGCACAGGGTGAAAGAGTTAAAGAGTGAAAGAGTAAAAGAGGGAAAGACACGGTTGACTTGTCGTGCGGGGATCGGTATAGACCCCGAGTTGCTATCGAGTGAACAGGAGGGACGCGTGCGAAGTTGGCTTGTCGTTCTGGCTATGCTGTTCACGGCCGCGGGGTCGGCGGGTGGGCAGACTTACGCGCCGCCGCGCTACCTGGTGTCCGACGAACTGTTCGACGTCGTGGCGGCGGAGTTTTCCGGCGCGCAGGCCCGCGAGTACGCGGCGGGCATCACGCAGTTCCACCGCATCCAAGCGAGCCCCGGATTCTCCCAGGCGCGCGAATGGGTCACCGAGCGTTTGCGGGAAATCGGCGTGCAAGACGTCGAAGTGGAAACCTTCCCCTCCGACGGCGCGCGCCGCTATCAGACCTACGTCTCCCCGCTCGCCTGGACGGTGCGCTCGGCCGAGCTCTGGGTCGTCCGCCCCTACCGCCAACGGCTGTGCAACTACCGCGACGTGCCGATGTGTCTCACTACGCTCTCGAACGGCGGCGAGTGGCGGGGCGCCATCATCCACGTCGGCCGGGGCACCGAGTCCGCCGACTACGAGGGCAAGGACGTGCGCGGCCAAATCGTGCTGGCCACCGGCTACGCTGCTCAGGTGCACCGCGAAGCCGTGCTCGCCCGCGGCGCTCTCGGCGTGCTCATCTATCCCGCCGCCAGCGACCGTCCCGAGTATCCTGACCTCGTGCGCTACAACGGCCTCTGGCTCAAGGCCGACGAAAAAGACCGCGCCGGCTTCGGCTTCCAACTCTCCCGTCGCCAGGCCGACCGGCTGCTCGGGCTGCTCGAGGCCGGCCAGACCATCGAAGTCCGCGCGCGCGTCGACGCCGAACTCCACCCCGGCCAGCTTGAAGTCACCAGCGCCTTCTTCCGCGGCAGCGAGCAGCCCGAAAAAGAGATAATCCTCGTCGCCCACCTCGACCACCCGAAGTGGAGCGCCAACGACAACGCCTCCGGCTCCGCCGCCCTGCTGGAAATCGCCCGCACCCTCAAGGCGCTGCTCGACGCCGACAGAATCAAGCTCCGCCGCACGGTTCGCCTGATGTGGGTGCCGGAACACTTCGGCACCATCGCCTGGTTGGACAAACACCGGGACATCGGCAGCCGCGCCATTGCGGTGCTCAACCTCGATATGGTCGGCGAAGACCTGATGAAAACCAACTCGCGGTTGCGCATCACTCGCACCCCGCCCTCGCTGCCTTCGTTTCTCAATGACCTGGTCGAGAACGTCGCCGCGCAGGTCGCCGCCGCTAACCTGACCGACCCGCAAGGCTCGAAGAACCTCTTCCACTACGAAGTCACGCCCTACGACCCCGGCAGCGACCACGATATGTTCAACGACTCGACCGTCGGCGTCCCCGCCCTCATGTTCGGCCACTGGCCCGACTGGAC
>JACPRL010000056.1 GCA_016189965.1 Acidobacteriota bacterium
GCGTGGCAGGGAGGAGGTTTCGAGGGAGAAGATAGGTGCGGAGCCGAGGTCGTGGGAGATGAGGCTTACTGGCGCTGGCGGGTGCGCGGCTCGCGGAGTCGCGCCACGCGACGCACTTCCATGGCGAGCTCCTCGGCAAAGCGTTGCAGGTGGTTTTCGGATGTGTGCATCTTCAGCGTTAGCACGTTCTGGCCGTAGCCCGCGGCATCAAGCGGAACCAGTTGCTTGAAGTCAATCGTGGCCGTCACCACGCGCAGCACCGTGTCGTGGTGAAGCACTCGCTCGAAGTAGAGCTCGAACGCCGACTCCAGCGGCACGAAATGAAACCGCGACGCCTCGTGCACGGATCGCAGGAACTTCCCCAGCTCGTCGTGCAGCCGCTCCAGGTAGCTGTAGTGGATTTCCACCGGAGCCTCGGCCAAGCGGCGCAAGCCGCTGCCGTCCCGTCCGGCGTGCTCGAAGGCCACGCGCGCTGACACCCACGCCGCCGACCGCGCCCCGATTTCCACCACGACGGCAATCTGGCCCGACTCGTTCGTCAGCCGCGCCATCGCCCCTCAATCACCGGCACTCACCGTTGCTTGCCCCGCGCTGCGTCTTTCTAGCACGTCAGGTGCAGCGCCGCCACCACCTTGCGGACGTCCTTCAACTCGTTGTACCGCTGACAGGCTTCCGCCGTCCGCTCTGCGTAGACCTCAATTCCGAGACTGTTCAAGAAATCCAGCGTCTCCTGCGGCACTTGCATGCAGCCGTGGTAGCCGGTGCCCACCACCAGCACGTCGGGCTTCGCTGCCACCACACCTCTCAGGTCGTCCTTGTCCAGCCGGTGTCCTTCTTTGCGCCACCACGCGCCGTCGACGTTTCCCTGCTCGGGATAGATGATCACATCGCGCCGGTACTCCTTGCCGTCGTGCCGCAGAAATCCGAAGTCGTACTTCTCAATCATCGTTTCGCCCACTGGTAATCTCTCATCCTAACACAATCCGCGAACGCTGCTGCCCGCTCGCAGCGCGCGCTCCGGCCTGCGTGTTATACTGCCCCCGCGAACGACGCGACGATGCCGCCGCAGGGAGCTCCCGAACAGTCCCGAGCTGCAGACTCCGTTGGGATCGTAACGCCAGGCGACAGCAGGGATGCCGGGGACACCTGGCGGCCCACTCCCATCCAACACTTGTTCGACCAGTCGGACCGCGCCCGGCTGAAGGAGCTGCTCCCTTCTGTGCCGGGCTGGTGGGTGGATATCGGCGCGGGCTGGGGCCGGCTGCTGCCTGCCTATTTCGACCCCAAGCGCAACATCGCCTTGATCGATCAGAACCTGACCGCTCTCGAGACCGTGGCGCGCTTCTATCCGCACAGCAACGTTCATCTCATCCTGGCCGATGCCTACCGTCTGCCCTTTCGCGGCGACGCCTTCGATGCTGGCCTCAGCGTCCGCACATTCCAGCAGATCGACACCCCAGAGCTCCTCCTGCAAGAGATCACTCGCGTGCTGCGACCCCAGGCCACTTTCGTCTTGAATTACACGAACAAGAAGAGTCTTCTCCGCATCGTGCGATACGGCCTCGATTCCTTCCGCTCCGAACACCAAGCCGTCTCCGACAACCTTTTCTGCACTCATCCGCGCTATCTCGAAGAACTCCTTCGCCGCTCCGGCCTCACCCCTCTTCGCTCCCGTAGCTGTGGCCTGGCCGAGCAAGTCATCAAGGCGGGAGGGTACCTTGACCGACTGCTGGCCAAGGCTCCCTTTCTCGTCCCGCCGCTGGCTCTGGGCGACCGTGTGGCCTCGCACTCCCTCGGGCGACTCGGGCTCCTGCCCAATGTCTTCGCTGCGCTCCGCAAGGAGGGAACCGCGCCGCCCGCAGCCGCTGAGCCTCGCCCCGGCTTGGCCGATGTGCTGGCCTGTCCGCACTGCCGCAAGTTTCCACTCAATACTCTCGAGACCGGATACGCCTGCTCCGATTGCGACCGCCGCTTTCCCTGCCAGGGCCGCATCCTCGACTTCCGCCTAGCATGAACCGAACCGCGTATCTTGCCGTCGCGTGCGACGCCGACTGGGGCCTCAACCCCACCTGCCGAACGCTTCCGAATCCGGCGGCGCTGGACGATGTATGGGACAGGCTTCTGGCCTCCATCCCTCTCTTCCGCCAGCAACTCGACCACAGCCGGTTCGTCTCGCAATATGGCCCGCTGCCCGTCACCTGGCTGCTGCGGGCCGATCGCCAAGTGGCCGAACTTTACGGCGATGCTGCTTTCTGCGCCCGCAAGTTCGAGCCGGCGTGGAAGGACGAACAAAGCTACAGCAGCGAACTCGGCTGGCACCCGCACCTCTACCGCTGGCACGATCAGACCAATCGGTGGCGCCCCGGCCTGGGCCAAGATGACGACCTGGAAATTCTGGCGCAATCGCTCGAGGCGCTGCGACGCTTCGCTGACGTCCGCGCTGTCCGAACCGGCTGGGCCTACCAGTCCAACTCTTTGTTCGCCTTCTTCGCGCGCGCCGGGCTTCTTGTTGACGCCTCCGGCATTCCCGGCAGCTTCGAGCCCGGCCCGCAGTTCCACGATTGGCGCGGCGCGCCGCGCGTGCCCTACTTCCCTTCTTGCGGCGACTATCGCCGCCCGGCCGACTCGCCCGCCTCGGCCTTGCCCATTCTCGAGATGCCGGTTCTGGCGCGAACCCTGCCCGCTCACCTCCACCTGGCGCGCTACTCGCTACGTCTCGTTCGTGGCGCCCGTTCTTCCGCTCGGCCCCTCCCCGACTGGCAGAGCGCCCGCTGGCAGGGCGTTCTCCTCAGCCGCCACCGGGGCGCTTTTGCCGACGCTGTCCGCCAGACCCTGGCCGAGTGCTCCAGCCGGCCTGCCATCTTCTTGACCACCTACTTTCATCTGCGCGAGCTCGCCTTTCCCGCCCCGCGCGAAACGCTGCTGCGGAACCTGGAGGCCATTGACGCTCTCACGCAGCGCTTCGGCTGCACGCTCGAGCCCACCACCCTCAGCGCCGTTGCGGCTCGCGCCCGGCAGGAGCTGCTCACTGTCCAAACCGCCGCGCGGCTCCCGGCGCCTCCTTGACGCTACCGCGACCTCTTGGCTAAGCTGGTAGGTTCGCTTGGTGTGCTCGGAGCTCGCTGAGGGCCTCTGTCTGACCTAGGCGGCACGAGCCTCGAGCGCTGGGGCAATTTCGCACCGTGCCGATCGACCACATCGCCGTCCGCGGCGCCCGCACTCACAACCTGAAAAACATCAGCCTCGCCATCCCCCACCGCACGCTCACCGTCATCACCGGCATCAGCGGCTCGGGTAAGTCCTCGCTCGCCTTTGATACGCTCTACGCCGAGGGCCAGCGGCGCTACGTCGAATCGCTCTCCGCCTACGCCCGGCAGTTCCTCGACCAACTCGAACGCCCCGATGTCGACTCCATCGAAGGCCTCTCACCTTCCATCTCCATCGAGCAGAAAACCACCACGCGCTCCCCGCGCTCCACCGTCGGCACCATCACCGAAATCTACGACTACCTCCGCCTGCTCTACAGCTCCATCGGCACGCCGCATTGCCCGCGCTGCTCGAAACCCATCAGCCGCCAGACCACTGACCAGATCGTCCGCGCCATTATGGAACTCCACGAGGACGACCACGGCGACGCTCGCCGCATCATGATCCTCGCTCCGATTGTCCGCGGCCGCAAAGGCGAGTTCCGCAAGCCGCTCGAACAGCTCGCCCGCCAGGGCTGGACCCGCGCCCGCATTGACGGCCAGTTGCGTGGCCTCGACGAGCCCATCCGCCTCGACCGCCGCCGCAACCACACCATCGAGGTGGTCGTCGACCGCCTGCTGGTCAAGCCCGGCATCGAAAAGCGCCTGGAGAACTCGCTGGACGCCGCGCTCAAGCTCACCGGCGGACTGGTCAGCGTCGCGGTCGTGGACGGCCCCGAGCAGCTCTACTCCGACCGCCTCGCCTGCCCCGACTGCGGCATCAACGTCCCGCTGCTCGAGCCGCGCAGCTTCTCCTTCAACTCGCCCTACGGCGCCTGCCCCGATTGCCACGGCCTCGGCTCGCGCTACGACTTCGACCCGGCTAAGGTCATCAGCGACTGGTCGAAGCCGCTCTTCGACGGCGGCCTCGGCCCCGGCGGCAGCTCCGCCTACTTCCAGCGCCTGGTCGAATATACCGCCGCGCAGCACGGCTTCGACCCAAACCAACCTTTCGAGAAACTGCCGCGGCGCCTCCAGAACTTGCTCCTCTACGGTCGAACTCGTTCACTACGCGTGCGGACCGGCGATGGCCGCGGCGGCTTCATCGGCATCTTGGAGTTGTTGCGTCGCGCCTACGAAGACAGCCGCTCGGAAGACTACCGCGCCTGGCTCGAGCAGTTCATGTCCGCCTCGACCTGCATCACCTGCCAGGGCAAGCGCCTCCGCCCCGAATCCCTCGCTGTGCGCATCGCCGGCGTCTCCCTCGACGAATTCACCGCTCAGCCCGTCTCCGAGGCCGTCAAGACGGTGAAGAAAATGGCCCGCGCCCTTACGCCGCGCCAGCAGCAGATTGCCGGCCGCCTGATCGGCGAAATCAACGACCGGCTCGAGTTCATGCTCGCCGTCGGCCTGGGCTACATCTCGCTCGACCGCTCCGCGGCCACACTCTCGGGCGGCGAAGCCCAGCGCGTTCGCCTGGCCACCCAGATCGGCTCGCGCCTCCGCGGCGTCCTCTACGTGCTCGATGAGCCTTCCATCGGCCTCCACCACCGCGACAACTCGCGCCTGCTCTCCACCCTCGAGCAACTGCGCGACCTCGGCAACACTGTCGTCGTCGTCGAGCACGACGAAGAAACCATCCGCCGCGCCGACCACGTGCTTGACCTCGGCCCCGGCGCCGGCTCCGCCGGCGGCCACCTGGTCGCCGCCGGCACGCCGCCCCAGATTGCCCGCCGCTCTGACTCCCTCACCGGCCGCTACCTCGCCGGCAAACTCAAGATTCCCGTGCCACGCCAACGCCGCCCGCTCAACGGCCAGTGGCTCACCGTCGTCGGCGCCCGCCACCACAACCTGAAAAACATTGACGCCCGCTTTCCGCTCGGCCTCATCACCTGCATTACGGGCGTCAGCGGCTCCGGCAAGTCCACCCTGGTCAACGATATTCTCTACCGCGCGCTGGCCCGCACGCTCTACCGCGCGCTCGATGAGCCCGGCGAGCATAAAGCCATTCGCGGCGCCGAGCACGTCGACAAAGTCATTGTCATTGACCAGTCCCCCATTGGCCGCACGCCGCGCTCGAACCCCGCCACTTACACGGGCGTCTTCGCGCCCATCCGGGAATTGTTTGCGATGCTTCCGGAATCGCGGCAACGAGGCTACCGGGCGGGGCGCTTCAGCTTCAACGTGAAGGGTGGCCGCTGCGAGGCCTGCCAAGGGGACGGCCTGCGGCGCATCGAGATGAACTTCCTTCCCGACGTCTACGTTACCTGCGAAATCTGCCGCGGACGGCGCTACAACCAGGAAACGCTCGAGGTGAAGTTCAAGGGGCTCTCCATCGCTGACGTGCTGGAAGCGAGCGTCGCCGACGTTCTGCCGCTCTTCGAAAACATTCCGCAGATTCAGGCCAAACTGCAAACCATGATCGACGTCGGCCTCGGCTA
>JACPRL010000057.1 GCA_016189965.1 Acidobacteriota bacterium
GGCGGCGCTGGCCGATTTCTGCGGCCTAGCACCGAGCACACAGGCGCGCGAACAGGCGGCGGCACTCGCCAGGCCCGACCGTGCGCTGGCCTACCGCCGCTCAAGCGAGCTGACCGAATTCGCGCAGCAGGTGGCCGAGCGCCTGCGCGCGCAGGGCTACTCGCCCTAACCGGCCGCGTTGACACGGCTCGCGCTGCCCAACTACCATACCGACCGGCTCACACTGGGGGAGAAGAAATGCAATTCGACACTCTCATCCAGGGCGGGACCATCGTCACTGCCGCCGATACCTATGTCTCCGACATCGGCATCGCCGACGGCCGCATCGCCGCCATCGCCAGCGCCCTGCCTCGCGAAGCCGCTCGCCAGGTGCTTTCCGCCCAGGGCCTCTACGTCATCCCCGGCGGCATTGACGTCCACACCCACCTCGACATGCCCTTCGGCGGCACCACCAGCGCCGACGACTTCGAATCCGGCACCATCGCCGCTGCCCACGGCGGCACCACCACCCTGATTGACTTCGCCATCCAGTACAAAGGCCAGACGCTCCGCACCGCCTTCGACACCTGGATGAAGAAAGCCGACGGCAGGGCGGCGATTGACTACGCCTTTCACTGCATCGTCACCGACCTGCCTGACGCCCGCCTCGAGGAGATGGACGCGCTGGTCCGCGATGGCGTCGCCAGCTTCAAGCTCTTCATGGCCTACCCCGGCGTCTTCATGGTCGACGACGGACTGATCTTCAAAGCGATGTCGCAGGCGGCGCGCAACGGCGCCCTCATCTGCATGCACGCCGAAAACGGCAGCGCCATTGACGTCATCGTCCGCCGCGCGCTCGCTGAAGGCAAAACCGCGCCCAAGTACCACGCCCTCACCCGCCCCACCACCGCCGAAGCCGAGGCCACGGCACGCGCCATCGCGCTGGCCGAAATGGCTGGCGCGCCCGTCTACATCGTCCACCTTTCCTGCAATGACGCCCTGGAGAAAGTCCGCGAAGCCCGCGACCGCGGACTGCCTGCTTACGCCGAAACCTGCCCGCAGTACCTTTTCCTCTCCATCGAAAACTTCGACGTGCCCGGCTTCGAAGGCGCCAAGTACGTCTTCACCCCGCCGCTACGCGAAAAGTGGCACCAGGAAAAGCTCTGGGCCGGGCTGGCCCACGATGACCTCCAGGTCGTCTCCACTGACCACTGCCCCTTCTGCTACAAAGAGCAGAAGGAGATGGGCAAGGGCGACTTCACCAAGATTCCCAACGGCGGCCCCGGCATCGAGCACCGCCTGAGCCTCGTCTACACCGGCGGGGTCGCAGCCAGGCGCTTCTCCGCCAACCGCTTCGTCGAGCTCGTGTCCACCGCCCCCGCCAAGCTCTTCGGTCTCTACCCCCGCAAGGGCACCATAGCCGTCGGCTCGGACGCCGACCTCGTCCTCTGGGACCCGAACAAAGAAGAAACCATCAGCGCCGCCACGCACCACATGCGCGTGGACTACTCGATGTTCGAGGGCATCAAGGTGAAAGGCGCACCCCGCCAGGTGCTCGTCGCCGGCCGCCTCGTCATCGACAACGGCAAGTTCGTGGGAAAGGCTGGCTCCGGGAGGTTCGTGAAGCGCAACACCTACACCGGCCTCTGATCTACCTGCGCATCACCCTGGCCGCTGTCATCCTGAGCGGAGCCCGCCCTTTCCCAGGAAAGGGTGGTGCGGAGTCGAAGGATCTGCTTGTCTGTGGCGCGGGGTTGAAAGAAAAGCAGATTCCTCACCGCCAGGGCATGCAAGGGTTCGGAATGACAAGAGGACGCGGTATTTCAGCAAGTGGGGCGGAACTCGACTAGTGCGGGAGGGCGTCGATGATTTTGCGCAGGCGAATCAGGTCGGCCGGGCGCAAATCGGTGAACTCCACGCCCACGCCCACGCCAGGAATCACCCGCCGCACCACGCACACAGTGTCGAGCGGCTCCTCCTGGCCCAGCGTCAGTCGCGCGGAAAACTCCGCCCCGGGGCGCGGCGGGTTCGAAGTCTCAATCAGCATCCCGCCCAGGCTCAAGTCGCCCGCCCGACCGCGCTCTTTCTTCCCCGCCCACTCGAACTCCACTACGCCGAAGTAGCGTGCCCGGTGGCTTTCGCGCCGGTCGAGCCCGGGAACAGGTGCCTCGCTCACAGTCGATTTCACCTCGCCGCCGATGCTAGGCGGCCCGGCCGCGAGTGTCAAGCAACTTGCTCTAGCAGGCAGTGCGTGACCGGAGCCCGTTGCATGATGCTCGTTGCACGAGCTGTTACTTAGGATGCCACTAAGCGCACGAACAGCTCTTCGTACTGCGAGGTAATCGTTTCCCAGTTGTAGCACTCCGCCGCCCGCAGGCGCGCCTGCTCGCCCAACTCGGCTCGCAGCCGGTCGTCGGCGAGCAGCCGCTCCAGCTTCGCCGCCAGGTCTTGGGGCAACGCTTCGTACGCCACTCCTGCCTCGCCCGCCACCTCGGCGTTCTCCGGCGTGTTCAAGTAGAGCACGGCGTTCTCGCAGGCCATCGCTTCAATCAGCGCGGGGTGCGTCCCGCCCACTTCCGTCGCGTGGACGTAGAGCCCAGCGTGGCGCTGTAACTGCCAGTAGCCTTCTCCGTAGACCGGCCCGGTGAACGCGACGCCGCGACCGGCGAGGCGCTTCAGCCGCTCGACGTAGTTCGCTCGGTAGGGATTCCCGCCCACCATCACCAACGGCCAGTCGGTTTGCGCCCGAGCGTACGCCCGCAGCACGAGCTCGGGATTGTTCTCCGGCTCCAGCCGGCTGACGTAGAGAATGTAGTGACCGGGCTCTAACGCGTATCGCTCGAGCACATCGAATCTCCGCCCTCTGTCCCGCGGCTCCGCCCCGTAGGCAATCAGCGTCGAATGCTTGCCGTACCGCTTGCGGTAATACTCCTGCATCACGCGCGCGTCGGTGACCATCGCTGTCGGCGTCACCAGCGCCAGCCACTCGCACAGCCACAGGTAGGCCCGGCCCAGCCCGTTCCACTTGCGGCGCTTGCGGTCGAGTCCGTCCACATTCAGCACCGTGGGCTTGCCGGCCAGCCGCGGCAGCCA
>JACPRL010000004.1 GCA_016189965.1 Acidobacteriota bacterium
CTGCAGCTCGGTCGTGAGGTCGGAGTCCTCGCGCGGCAGAATCCGGTCGCCGGTGTGGACGACCGTAACTTCGCTCCCGTAGCGGCGGAACATCTGGCCGAACTCGAGCCCGATGTAGCCGCCGCCGATGACGAGGAGATGCTCGGGGAGTTCTTTGAGCTCCATCAGGCTGGCGTTGGTCAGATAGGGAACCTGGTCGAGCCCTTCGATCCGCGGAATCAGGGGACGCGTGCCGGTATTGATGAAGATACGCTTACCTTCAAGGACGTCGTCACCGACGCGGAGGGTGCGGGGGCCGGTGAAGCGGGCATGGCCGCGGTAGAGGCGGAGAGTCGGACGGCTCTCCACACGGCGCGCCTGGCCGGAGCGGAAGGAGTGGACGATCTTGTCCTTGCGCTCCACGACGGCGCGCAGGTCCACACTGACATTCGAGGCGCGCACGCCCCAGCGGGCGGCGTTCTGGGCGTAGAAGGCGACCTGGGCCGAGGCCACCATGGTCTTGGTGGGGGTGCAGCCGGTGTTGACGCAAGTGCCGCCGAGATGCTTTCTTTCGATCAGGGCCACCTGCCAGCCCTGGTCAGCCAGCTTGTGGGCCAGCGGGTTGCCGCCCTGCCCCGAACCGATAACGATAGCGTCGAAGGTGGTTGCCACATTTCCCTCCTAGCGGAGCCGCTCCAGCAGGTGGTCGCCGACACGCAGGGCGTTGGCCATGATGGTGAGGGCCGGGTTGACAGCACCGCTGGAGGGGAAGAAGCTGGCGTCGACGACGTAGAGGTTGTCGAGCTCGTGGGGTTTGCAGTTCGGGTCAAGCGCCGAGCTCTTCGGGTCGCGGCCAAAGCGGATGGTGCCGTTCTGGTGGGCCACGCCGGCGAGCGGGATGCGCTCGCCGACGAAGAGGTTGAGCGAGAACAGCCCTTCGTGGCAGTCGGCCTGCCGGAGGAGGCTCTTGAGTTTTGCCACCAGGCGATTGTAAGCCTCCAGGTTGTTGGGAGTGTAGGTGAGGACGATTTCGCCGTCGCGGTTGAGGGCGACGCGATTGTTGGGGTCGGGGAGGTCTTCGGAAGTGAGCCAGAAATCGAGCGAGTGCTTGGCCATCAGGTCGAGCGTCCAGCCGGGGGCGATGGCGGGGGCGCCGGCGGAGAGCGTGACGCCATCGAGCTTGCCGACGAAAGAAATGTGGCCCATAGGGTAGGGGAAGTCTTTGTCGCCGAAGTAGAAATCGTTCACCGCCAGCGTCTTCTGAAAGACGGTGGGGTTCTCGCAGCGCGAGAGCGCCAGCAGGACGCCATTGGTGTGGCCCATGTAGTGGCGGCCGACGACGTCGGAGCTGTTGGCGAGGCCGCTGGGGTGCCGGTCATTGGCGGAGCGCAGGAGCAGGGCGGCCGAGTTGATGGCGCCGCAGGAGACGACGACGATGTTGGCGGAGAACTCTTCGCGCGCGCCGTTGCGGCGGACGGCGACCCGGGAGACTTCGCGCCCCGAGGGGTTGGTCTCCAACCGCTCCACATAGGCGTTGGTGAGCAGGGAGACGTTCGGGTGCCGGAGGGCCGGGTCGACGCAGACCACCTGCGCGTCCGACTTGGCGGCGACCAGGCAGGGGTGGCCGTCGCAGGTGTCGCAGCGGATGCAGGGGCTGGTGCGGGGGTTCACCTCATCGAGCATGATGCCGAGCGGGACGTGGAAGGGACTCAAGCCGAGCTTGCGCAGGTCGTCGCTCAACTGCTGGATGCGGGGCTCGTGGGTGACGACGGGGTACTTGTAGGGGGCGCTGGTGGGGGGCTCGGTGGGGTCGGCGCCGCGCTCGCCGTGGACGTGGTAGAGGTGCTCGGCCTGGGTGTAGTAGGACTCGAGGTCGTCGTAGCTGATGGGCCAGGCGGGCGAGAGGCCGCCGTGGTGGCGGAGCTCGCCGAAATCCTGGTGGCGTAGCCGGAAGAGGGCGGCGCCGTAGAACTTGGTGTTGCCGCCGACGTAGTAGTTCGTGTGGGGGTGAAGCGGCTTGCCGTCCTTGTCGCGCCAGACCTCTTTCGTGTTGTAGCGCGCCTCGAGGTTGACGGCGCGGGTGCTCCAGTTGGCCTTCTCTCGCGGCACGTAGTCGCCGCGCTCGAGCAGGAGGATGCGCTTGCCAGAAGGCGCCAGGCGGTAGGCCAGCGTGCCGCCGCCCGCGCCGCTGCCGATGATGATGACGTCGTAGTGGTTTTGGGCGGGCATGGCGGCCTCCTCGCTAGCGCAGGGGCGCGGTGCCGAAGTTGACGCTGAAGCGCCGGCACCAGACGGTGACCGACTGGTACTTGGCGAGGTCGGCATCGGCCGGGACGTCGTAATTTTGGTCGCCGGTCGTCCCCTTCAGGGCACCGAGGTGGATGAACCCGGCCTTGGTGACCGTCTCGCTGTCGGTGGCGTCGGGGGCGGCGACGAGGTAGACCTGGACGTCGGGGCCGTTCGAGGTTTCAAAGTTGGTGAAGCGGACGACCCGCTTGCCGTCGGGAAGCTGATAGAGGGTGGCCGTGCCGCGGGTTTCGTGGGCCACGCCGTGGAAGCTGCCCATCGCCAGGATGGCGGGGCCGCCGGCGGTGGCGGTGGAAGCCGCGGGAAAGGATTCATTCACGGTGGTCTTGACGAACAGCAGTTCGGGGCGGAAGAGGTACCAGCCGCCTAGCAGCACTGCCAAGCCCGCCAGAATCAGAACCGTCTTTCGCATGGAAAAGCCTCCTCGGGATAACGGTCAGGGGCGGGGAAAACCGAGTTTCGTTGTCTTCCCAACACGCCTGTTGGCCTACTAGTCCGGCCGGAGAGCCGTTTGTTACAGGTCGCCCAGCCTAGGCAGGCTGGACACTGGCGAGCGCCGTCTCGCCCTGGGCGAGCAAGAGGCCGGCCCCGGGAGCGAGGCTATCGAGGGCGGCCTGCTCGTCGGGGAAGATTTCCAGCAGGTCGAAGTGGCCGGTGAAGCCGAGAAAGTTCAGGACGTCCCGAGCCGGCTTGGAAGGCCGCACCAGACAGAGGCGCCCACCGGCGCGCCGGGCTCGCATGCCTGCATCGATCAACGTTCCCACGCCCACGCTGTCCAGGCGGGTCAGCTTGTCGAGGCGAAGCAGCAGACGGGTTCTGCCGGCGCGCAGGAGCGCCTGGATGTAAGCGGCAAGAGCATCGGCCTCCGGCCCGAACACCAGCCTTCCCTCCAGCTCCAGCAGGGTGACCGCGCCGAGCAGCCGCTCTTCGATCTGAAGCGGCAAGTCCGGCTGTGTGGTGGTTGCGGTGGCCATTGTCGGTCTCCGGGCGATACCTTCCTTTCACTCACCTAGTCTCGCCGGGAGGGCGTTTGTTACCGCGCCGAAGGAAGAAAACCGTCGCGACACGCTAGGTGCCCCAACTGGCCCCGGTGTCCTCCGCCAGGCAGGGGAGGAGGCTGCTGGCTTCGGCGTCGAGGTAATCTTCGAGCAGGCGGGCCAGCTCGCGCCCCAAGGCGGGCAAGCGCCCCAGTTCGCCGCTGGCATTGAAAATCACCAGCGCCTCGCGGAAGTCTTCGGAAAGCCGGTGGTAGCGTGCCAGTTCGCTTTGCAGCTCTCCCAACAGGCCGCGGAGCGCGGGCCGGTTTTCACCCAGAAGGCGGTAGAAGACCTCCTGTACGCGGCGGGCCTCTCCGCGGTCGAACTCCTGCAGGAACGGGCAGAGTTGGCGCAGGGTCGCCACTCCCTGCAGCACCTGGCTGTAGTTGTCGCTGCGCACCTGCCGCAGGGCTTTCTCCAGCTCCCTGAGGCGCTCGCGCAGAGCGGTGTGTTGGAGGCGGAAGCGTTCCAGCTCTGACCCGAGCGCGGGCTCGAGACTCAACTCTTGCCGTACGACCGGTGGGGCGAGGGCCATGGCGAACCTCCTTAGAATTTGATTCCTTTGGTGGCGAGCCGGATGCGGTAAAGGCTGGAGCCGCCGGTGATGTAGAGCACGGAGCCGTCCTCGCCCCAGGCGCAGTTCGATGTTGGTGCGCCCGTCTCGAGGCTGCCGAGCAGCGTGCCGTCGGGGGCGAAGACGTTGAGGCCGCCGGGGCGGGCGGCGAAGAGGTTGCCTTCGTGGTCCACCTTCAAGCCATCGGGGCCGAAAAACGGCGGGCGCTTCCAGGGCGCAGCGTCGTAGAAGAGGCGCCGGTTGGCCAGTGTCCCATCGGGGCGGAGGTCGAAGGCCCACCAAGCTGCCTGGTCGGGATGGACGTCGGTGACGTAGAGAACCTTTTCATCGGGCGAAAAAGCGAGACCATTCGGAGCCTTGAGCTCACGCGTGAGCAGCGTGAGCGTGCCGTTAGGCGCCAGGCGATAGACGCCCTGGAAGCCGAGCTCTTTGGCCGGGTCGTCGAACGCCAGCGGCAGGCCGAAGGGCGGGTCGGTGAAATAGATGTTGCCTTTCGAGTCGAAGACGAGATCGTTGGGGCTATTGAGGCGCCGGCCCTGGTAGCGGTCGGCGAGCACCGTCAGGCGGCCGTCGGGTTCGAGCCGGGCGATGCGACGGTCGCCGTGCTGCGCCAGCACCAGCCGGCCCTCGGCGTCGAAGACCAGGCCGTTCGAGCCGGGCTCGCGGCCGGTGAAGGGCGCTCGGCCGGTGTAGCCGCTCGGGTAGAGAAACTGCGAAACCCCCTCACCCGCTTTCCACCGGAAGACGGCGTTGGCGTGGATGTCGGAGAAGAGGAGGTAGCCGCCTTGCTTGTGCCACACCGGGCCTTCCACCCAGGTGAACTCATCGGCGACTTTTTCCAGCACCGCATCGCGGGGAACGAGCTTGTCGAAGCGGGGATCGAGCCGCAGTATCCTGACCGTGCCCGCCGCCGTTTCACCACCCAGAAGACTGTCATTGGGGCCGAGATAGAGAAGAGCAGCCAGAGCCAGCAAGACCTGGAGCAGTGGCCAAACTCGCTTCATGGGTTCCTCCCGACCCACGGACGGAGGCCAGGGATGTTGAGGCGCATGCGGTAGAGCGCGCTGCGGGCGCAGAGGTAGAGTGTCTTGCCGTCGGCGTCGCCCCAGGCCATGTTGTGGATGTGCCGCGGCGCCTTGATGGTGCCGAGGTGCCGGCCCTCGGGCGAGATGACCCAGAGGCCACCAGGGCCGGAGACGTAGAGGTTGCCGGCCTGGTCAACCTTGATGCCGTCAAGGGCGTCCTCGCCCGCGGCGCCGGTCATATCGAAGAAGACGCGCCCGTTCGTGAGCCGGCCGTCGGGCTGCACTTCGTAGCGCATCACCACTTTGTTCTCCAGATCCCAGTTGCCCACGTAGAGGTATTTCTCGTCGGGCGAGAAGGCGATGCCGTTCGGGCCCTTCAGGTCGGTGCTCAACAGCTCGAGCCCGCCCGCCGGCGACCAACGGAAGATGCCGGAGTAGTGCAGCTCCTTGCGCGGGTCGTCGTAGAAGCGCGGCAGGCCGAACGGTGGATCGGTGAAATAAAGCGCGCCGTCGGACTTGTAGACCAAATCGTTGGGGCTGTTGAGCCGCTTGCCCTGGTAGCGCTCGGCCAGCACGCTCAAGCGGCCGTTGGCTTCCAACCGCGTCACGCAGTGGTTGCCGTGCTCGTTGATGGTCAGGCGGCCCTGGGGGTCGAGCGTCAGCCCGTTCGAGCCCGGCTGGCCGTAGTCGACAATGTCGGCGCCGGAGTAGCCGCTCGGTTGGCGAAACACTTCGAGTTTCCCGTCGGGCGTGTACTTGTAGATGATGTTGCTGTTGGGGTCGCTGAAGAGCAAGTAGCTGCCGTTCGGAACCCACACCGGCCCTTCGGTGAATTTGAAGCCTTCGGCGAGCTTCCAAATCTTCGGATTGGGGCCGACGAGGGCGTCCATGGCCGGGTCGAGCCGCACCACTTCCACGTTGACCTCGGCCGGCGTCACGGCCAAGGGAACCGGGCCGCCGGGGTAGAACTCCAGCCGCGCATAGCGCATCCAGATGAAATTGGTCGGCGGGTTTGACAGCGGCCCGTTGATGCCGAACACTGCCAGTTGAATCTGCTGGCCCGGCTGAACGTTGCGCCCCACCACCAGGCGGTTCGAAGCGTTCCAGCCCGCCACCACCGAGCCGCCCTGCTGCCCGAGCGCGCGCGAGAGCTCGCCGTCCACCCAGATTTCGGCGTAGTCGTCGAGCGCGGTTTCGAACACTACAGTCGAGCCGGTGGGGTCGAAATCTCCGATGCGCTCCGGGATGGTGAGACGAATGCGATACCAGTTGAAGCAGATGCGGCCGGTGGCGCGGCGCTGGGTGAGCGTGGTCGGGTCAATCGCTTCCTTGGCAACGTCGGAGATGTAGGGCGGCAGGGTGATGGTGCGGTTAATCAACACATCCTTCCCGCCCTTCATCGACTTGGCGGTCATGGCGCCTTGCGACATCGCGCCTTCCTTGATGTCCAGCCGCTCCAGCAAGTAGACGGTGCCTTTCGAATCCACCACCTGCCAGTGCGGGTCCGGCGTGTCGGGGACGGGGAAGTCGTCCGACAGGGTCAAGACATGCCGGCCATCCTTCTTGGTGTGGGTCACCGTGCCGCCGTTCACCTTCACGCCCTTGAACGGCGAGGAGGTGTGCATGTCAGCGGCAAAAGCTACGGTTACGGCCAGCGCCAAGGTCAGAGAGCCAGCCAACAGCAACGAGCCAGTCTTCCGAACTGCGTGCATTTGAGTTGCTCCTTCGGGAGTTTTGTCTTTCGCGCAGGTAGTCCCGACCGCGAGCGCTTTGTTACACCGGGTTTCCGGTGGACGCCCCGGCGCAGTTGCGGTAGGATTCGGCTTCTTTATCACCACAACCTGGGGGACGGGCAACGCAGGTCACCCCGCCCACGGGAGGGAGCGGGATGAGCCAAGCTGGGCGAAGCGGAGGTCCGTTGCCTCCCGGCTCCGGCTCTCCAGCGCCGATGGCCGTTGCTACTCTTTCCGCCGACGACGCCCGATTGGTTGAGGGCCTGCGGCGGGGCGAGGAAGCGGCCTTCTCCACCCTACTGGACCGTTACCACAACACGCTGCAACGGCTCGCCCGCTTCTACGTTCCCAGCCAAGCGCTCGCAGAAGAAGTGGTGCAGGAAACCTGGCTGGGCGTGCTGCAGGGCATCGGCCGCTTCGAGGGGCGCTCCTCGCTCAAGACCTGGGTTTTTCAGATTCTTCTCAATCGCGCCCGGACGAAAGGCGAACGGGAGAGCCGCCACATCCCCTTCAGCGCTTTTGCCGATCCGGCGGCCGACCCGGACGAGCCCGCGGTCGAGCCCGAACGCTTCCTGAGCGCCAGCGACCCGCAGTTCCCCCAGCCCTGGGCGGTGGCGCCGAAGAGCTGGGGCGCCTCGGCCGAGCAGCAACTGCTGGCCAAGGAAGCACGGAGCTATATTCAGAAGGCCATCAAGGCCCTGCCCCCCAGCCAGCGCGAGGTGATTACTTTGCGCGACGTCGAGGGGTGGAGCTCCGACGAAGTGTGTAACGCTTTGGGCCTCAGCGAGACTAATCAGCGGGTACTGTTGCACCGGGCGCGCTCGAAGGTGCGACGGGCTTTGGAGGACTACTTCGAGAAGGGCCCAAAGGCGCCACGTTGAGGAAGAATGAACTGTCGGGAAACAGTTGAGCGGGCGAGCGATTACTTGGACGGGGCGCTGCCCGCCGCCGAGCGAGGCCATCTGGAGAAGCACCTGGCCGGCTGCGCGGGCTGCCGCACTTATCTCGAACAGATGCGGTTTACCGTCCGCAGCCTGCGCGGCCTGGGCGAGCAGCCGGTGGCGGCCGAGGCGAAGCAGAGCCTCCTCGAACTCTTCCGAAGCCACCACGCCGAGGCTCGGCCCACCGCGCGCGTGATTCCGCTCGGCATCGGCGAGGAGTACGCTGCACCGGGCGACCACATCGCTTACTTCTGGGAAGGCGAACACGATTTTCAGTTGGGCGTGGGTTTCCTGGAGGCCGGGCTGCGAGGGCGGGATTTCTGCGTGGTCTTCGGCTACGAGGAGGCCAACCGGAAGGCGCCGGAGGTCCTCGAGAAGAAAGGGTTCAAGGTGCCGGCGCTTATCGAGCAGCGGCGTCTCGCGGTGCTCGGGCCGAGCCCTTCGGGCGACGAGATGCTGAAGAACATCGGGGGCGTTTTCCAACGCGCCCTGGCCGAGGGCGCCCCGGCGCTGCGCCTGCTGGGGAACATCGGTTTGGGGGCGCGAGGGCTGGCCGGGCGACGACGACATCTTGGCCTTCGAGGCCCGGGTCACGGAAGCGGCGCGCGCCTTTCCCTGCGTGATCGTCTGTATGTACGACGTGCGCGCCTTGCCGGGACGCCTCATCCTGCGCGGCGGTTTCCAGACGCATCCCTTGACCCTGTGCGAGCAGGTGCTCTATCAGAACCCTCACTATGTGGCGCTGGAGCCCTATCTGGCGAACCTGAAGCGGCCCTCCGGCCGTATCCAGTAGTGCAGGTTGTCGGAAGGAGTTCGCTCTCCGGATTTGTACGCATGAGGTGAAGCGTTTGTCCGACTGGAAAGACCAAGCAGAGGACGCTTCTCTCCGCCCGCGCTCTGTGCGGAGGGAGACGGCGCTTCTGCTGCTGTGAGTGTGCCGGCATGCAACACACGGATGAGATGAGCTGCAAGGAACTGGTGGAAATCATCACCGAATATCTGGAAGGAACCTTGCCGCCCGGTGAGCGGGTGCGCTTCGAGGAGCACCTGGCGCTCTGCGAGGGCTGCCAGAACTACCTCGAGCAGATGCGCCAGACCATCGGCACCCTGGGCCGGCTGAGTGAAGAAGCCATCCCGGCGAACGCCAAGGAGAAACTGCTCCAAGCTTTCCGCGCCTGGAAGCGCGGCTCCGCCCCGCAGAAACAGTAGGCACCAGCAGCCCGCCAGTCCCCGCCCTTTACACCGACCAGAGAGGTGTGCTACGGTATCGAGCGTCAGTGGAGTGACAGTCTCGTCTTTGCTTGTAGCCACCGCGTTTTTTGACTGCCTGCGACTCGAGCCTGCCGCATCCATCAGATTGGCCCACCCCGTTTCGTAGTGCGGGGTGAGAGGAGAAGAAAGTGAAGAAACTGTACGTGGGCAATCTGTCGTTCCAAACCAGCGAGCAGGAGCTGCGCGAGTGGTTCAGCAAGGCGGGCTTCCAGGTGGAAAACATCAATTTGATTCGCGACAGCTACACCGACCGGCTCCGCGGCTTTGGATTCGTCGAAATCAGCAACGACGACGAAGCCGCCCGCGCCATCCAGGAGCTCAACGGCAAGGAGTTCCTCGGCCGTTCCGTGGTGGTCAATGAAGCGCGTCCACCCCGGGAACGCGAGGGTGGGGGGCGCGACCGGAGTCCCGGGCGGGGCCGGCCCCGCCGGGGTCCGCGTTGGTAGCCCCGCGCTTGTCGGCTCCCCCTCCCAGCAGGCCAATCGAATGCTGCTAACCGTTCTTTACTGTCTTCTGGCCATCGGCCTGACCGTCCAGTTGTCCGCCTTCGCCACCAGCATTTACCTGCACCGCTGCCTGGCCCACCGCGCCCTGCAACTGCATCCGCTCGTTGCTTTCTTGGTGCGCTTGGAGCTCTGGTTGGCGACCGGCATTGTCCCCCGCCAGTGGGTGGCGGTGCATCGCAAGCACCACCGCTTCGCCGACCAGGAGGGCGATCCCCACAGCCCCGTCCTGAAGGGACTGTGGCGGATTCTTCTCGGCAACGCCTTCTACTACGCCCGCGAGGCGCGCGACCCGGAGACCGTAGCGCGCTTCGCCCCGGACGTGGGCACGGACTGGCTCGACCGCCATGTCTTTCGGAGCGGCCTGGTGGGCGCGACATGCGGCCTGGTCTTGTTCGTGCTGCTGCTCGGCCCGCTCGCGGGGAGCATCTCCTTTTTCCTCCAAGCCGGCATCTACATCTTCCTCAATGCAGTGATCAACGGCGCGGGGCACGCGGTCGGCTACCGCAACTTCGACAACACGGCCACCAATATGCCCCGTGTGGCGCTGATTACCGCGGGCGAAGGACTGCACAACAACCACCACGCGTTTCCCACCTCGGCACGCTTCAGTTTCCGGCCGGGCGAATGGGATCCTTCCTGGCCGGTCATTCGCCTGCTGGCCTGGCTGCGCTTGGCCCGGCCGCTGCGCGCGGTGCCCGAGAACATCTAGCTCGTTCCCCGCCGCAAAAAGCCGCCAGCCCTACCGCCATTTTCGGCAATTCCTTAGGCTGGTCGCCAAGGGCTTGGCTTGACACCCTCCAACCCATCTGTTAGCCTCGCCGCAGACTTGGGGAGCAGTTATCATTTCTTCAGCGTTGGTACAAAGGAAGCGGGAGTTTTCTCCCTAGTCCCGAAATAACGGTATGGAGCAACTGCCCGTCCTCTTTGAGCTAGCCACCGCCTACCATAGCTGCCGCGACACCAATGCCCTGCTGGAGGCGTTCGCCGCCCGAGTCGGTTCCCGCGTGGGCGCGCGGGGCGCGCTGGTGTGGCTGCTCTCCGAGAGCGGAGAGGAGCTGATTTGCCGGGCGGGCTGGTTCGAGGCCGGCGAGCGTTTCGCACCCGTCCCAGAGCCAATAACCGAAGGCCTGCTGGCCGAGATGTTGACGGAAACGCGCGCCCGGCGACTGCCGGCAAAGGAAGTGGCGCCCGAGCTGCTCACCCACCTGGGGGAGAACGACCGGGAACGAGTCCGCACCGCACTCTATGCCCCCATTCCCGCGGCAGAGGGCGCGCAGGGCGTGCTGGAGTGTTTGAACAAGGCGGGCGGGGAGTTCACCGCCGCCGATGCTGCCTTCGCCGAAGAAGCCTGCCGCTTGACCGGCTCCGCCCTGGCCACTCTGCGCGGCGTGGACCGGGATCGCAGCGAGCAGCTTTCCACCATCGAGCGCCTGACCGCCCTTTACGACATCAGCCGCATTTTCAACTCCACGCTGGAACTGGAGGACCTGCTGCCCGTCGTGGCGGAAAAAATCCGCGACATCACGGGCGCCCAGGCCTGCACGCTGTGGTTGGTGGATTCGGACGCCAATGAGCTCTACGTGGGCCAGCAGGCCGGGGAAGACCCGACCGTGAGCGAAGACACCCGCGTGGCACTCGGCGAGGGCCTGCTGGGGGAGGTGGCACAGAAAGGTGAAGGGCGCGTGGTGGAAAACGCGGCCGAGGAAGAGCTGCTGGCCGCGCGCCGCCAGGCGGGCAAAGAGTTCGAGCTCGAAACCTGGCTGGCGGCGCCGCTGCTGAAGGACGAGACGGTGCTGGGGGTGGTCGAGGTGGTCAACAAGCTCGACGCCACACCCTTCGATGAAGACGACCTGTTCTTCTTGAGCAGCATTTGCGAGCAGGCGGCCATCGCGCTGAACAACGCCAACCTGCTGGAGGCCGAGCGCAAGGTGCACCAGTTGGACGCCCTGCTCACCATCAGCAAAGAGATCACCTCCACCCTCAACCTCGACCACATCCTCACCACCGTCGTCCATCAGGCCGCGACCGTGCTGCCGTTCGACCGCTGCGTCATCGGGCTGTTCGACCGCAACCGTTTTGTGCTGGGGGCGGTCTCCGGGGAGACCGAAGTGCCGAAGACGCGGGAAATGGACCGGCTGCGGGACATCCTCGAGCCGGTGGCCAACCAGAGCGACCCGGCGAAAGCCGACCAGTATGAGGATGGGTGGGAGGTGGCCCCCGCCATGGCCCGCGAAACGCTGATCGGCTACCTTGAAGAGCAAGGCTACCACGGCTTCTACGCCCTCCCCCTGCGGGATGATCAGGGGACGGTGGGCGTGCTGGCGCTGCTGAGCGGCGATGCCGAGTTCCTGACCGAAAGCCACCTGGAAATCCTGAGCATCCTCGCCAGCCAGACCACCGTGGCCATCCGCAACGCGCGGCTCTATCAGGAAGTACCCCTGATGAGCGTCTGGCAGCCGCTGGTTGAAAAGCGGCAGAAGCTGCTGGCCATCCCCTACGGGCGCTGGGTGGAGCTGGGGTGGAAGGTGGGGCTGGCGGTGGCGCTGCTGGTGTTGGTGCCATGGCCGCTGCGCATCGGGACGAACGCGACCGTGGTGCCGGCCGAGCGCCGCGTGGTGACGGCGGAAGTGGAGGGCGTGATTCAACGCGTCGAGGTGCGCGAAGGCGACGCGGTGACTGCCAGGCAGACCCTGGCGCTGCTCGACGATAGCGACGCCCGCGTGCGGCTGGAGCAGGCACGCGCCAACTCAGCTCTGGCCCAGCGGCAGTTGGCCGAAGCGGAGGCGCGGCGGGAACTGGCCGCCGCCGCCCAGGCCAGCTTTCGTAAGCAGATGCATGAGGCCGAAGTATCCTATTACTGGGAGCAGGTCGAAAAGGCGCGCCTGCGGGCGCCGCTGGCAGGCGTGGTGGTGACAGCGAAAGTGGAGGAGAAAGTGGGCCAGCGGCTGGCGGCGGGGGAAACCTTCTGCGAGCTGGTGCGGTACGACGAGTTGGCGGTGGAGATGAACGTGCCGGAAACGCAAGTGGATTTGATCCGGGCGGGGAACCGCGTGGCGGTCAAGCTGAACACCTTTCCCACCCAGACCATCGCTGCCCGCGTAGAAAGCATCAGCGCGCAGACCATCGTGGCGGAAGGAGAGCAGTTTTTTGTCGTGCGCGCGGTGTTTGAAAATCCGGAGGACCGGGCGCGGCCGGGCATGGTGGGCCGGGCCAAGATTTCGGCGGCGGGGGGTTGGCCGATCGGCGGCCTGTATCCGGTCGGCTATGTGATTCTGCGCTCGCCGGCGCGCTGGGCGTGGCGGAAAGTCTGGACCTGGTTGCCCTGAACGGAGTGAGGGAGGGATGATGCGCGACGCTCGATGTCTCGCGGCCACGACGCTGATGACCGCTCTGGCCCTGGCGGGGTGCGGGGGCGAATCGAGCGGCGAGGCGCAGCGGGCGCGGCCGGCCCCGGCGCCGCCGCCGGCTGAGGAGCCCCGTTCGGCAGCACGAACGCCGGCGCAGGAAATCCTGAGCGTGCTCTCGGTCGAGCACGAAGTGGATTTGCTCGCTGAGCGGGACGGGATTGTGGTCGAAATCCTGCACGACGAAGGCAGCAGGGTCCAGAAAGAAACCATCCTGGCGCGGCTGGACGACCGGGAGTTGCGGGCCAAGCTGGAGCGCGCGCACGCCGAACTGGAGGTGGCGCAGAACAACGTGAAGTTCAACGAAGCGGAGTTGAAAGCCCGCCAGGCCCACTACCGCCGCGCGCAGGAGATGCGGCGGCTGGGGCTGAACAGCGAGGCGGACTTGGAGGAAGCCGAGTTCCGCGCCAAGGGAGCGGAGTACGACCTGGCCAGTTGGCGGGCGATCGTAGAGCGCACGCGGGCAGACATCCGCGTGCTGGAAGTGGAGTTGGACAAAACACGCGTCCGGGCGCCCTTCGGCGGCGTGGTGGCCCGGCGCTACATTCGAACCGGCCAAAACGTTCTCAAGGACGAGAAGTGCTTCCGGCTGAGCGAGCTCTATCCGCTTCAGGTGCGCTTCCTGGTGCCGGAGACGGCGGCGCATCGTCCGCGTCCGGGTGATGTGGTGAACGTGGCGCCGGTGAGCGACAGCCAGCGGGTCTACCCCGCCCGCATCT
This sequence comes from Acidobacteriota bacterium, assembly GCA_016189965.1. GTDB lineage: Bacteria > Acidobacteriota > Terriglobia > Acidiferrales > 2-02-FULL-67-57 > JACPRL01. The sequence continues at coordinate 13,498 of JACPRL010000004.1, forward strand.
TGAGAATCAGCCCGGTGGTCGACCCGGCCAGCGGCAGCTACGACGTCACCGCACAACTCACCGGCCCCGATCTCCAGGAACTGCGCCCGGGTATGTCAGTGCGTGTGCTGTGGGAGCCGGCACCGCCGTCCCCTCCCAGGTAACTGAACTCCTATGCGTTTTGGTCCCACCAGCCTGCGCGTGGCCGGCGTGGCAGCGCGCGGTTTGCAGCGGCCCAAGCTGCGTTCCGACCTGAAAATCAGCCGGCAGACCCTGGCAGGCGAAACCAGCTATGTGGTCAAGATTCCCGAAACCGGGGTGATGGC
>JACPRL010000060.1 GCA_016189965.1 Acidobacteriota bacterium
GCTGGCGGGCGGCGAGGCGGAGCGCATCCAACTCGCCACCTCCATCGGCTCGCGCCTGGTCGGCGCGATCTACGTGCTCGACGAGCCCTCCATCGGACTGCATCCGCGCGACACCCACCGCCTGATTGACATCCTCAAAAGCCTCCGCGACCTCGGCAACACCATCCTGGTCGTCGAGCACGACCCGGACATCATCCGCTCGGCCGACCACATCGTTGACCTCGGCCCCGGCGCCGGCGAGCACGGCGGCCGCCTGGTGTTCGCCGGGCCGGTCGCCGCGCTCGAACGTTCCGCCGAGTCGCTCACCGGCCGTTACCTCTCAGGCGAGCTGCGCGTGGCGGTGCCGGCCGCGCGACGCCGGCCCAGCCGCCAGTGGCTGCGCTTCCGCGGCTGCGCGGCGCACAACCTGAAGCAGATTGACGCGGAAATTCCGCTCGGGCTGACGGTGGCCGTAACAGGTGTGTCGGGTTCGGGCAAGTCTTCGCTGGTGCACGACGTCATCTACCAGACCTTCAAGGCGCGAAGCAGCGGCAAGCCGCAGGCGCTCGCGAACTGCGCGGGCGTGGAAGGCGCCGAGCTGATTGGCGACGTGGTGCTGGTGGACCAGTCGCCCATCGGCCGCACCCCGCGCTCCAATCCCGTCACCTACCTCAAGGCCTTCGACGCCATCCGCGAACTGCTGGCCGCCACTCCGGAAGCGAAGAAGCGCGGCTACACGGCGGGCCACTTCAGCTTCAACGTCCCCGGTGGGCGCTGCGAAACCTGCCAGGGCGATGGCACTGTCACGGTCGAGATGCAGTTCCTGGCCGACGTCGAGCTAGTCTGCGAAGACTGCTACGGCACGCGCTTCAAGCCCGGGCTGCTCGAAGTGCGCACCAACGGGAAGAACGTCAACGAAATTCTCGGTCTCACGGTGCGCGAAGCCCTGGCCTTTTTCGCCGGGGCACCCAAGGTGGTGCGGCGGCTGAAAATTCTCGACGAAGTCGGGCTGGGCTACCTGCGCCTGGGGCAGTCGGCGACGACGCTTTCGGGCGGCGAGGCGCAGCGGGTGAAGCTGGCCGCCCATCTGGTGCGCGACACGGCCGACGACGAAGAGGCCCCGCGCGTCCTCTACCTCTTCGACGAGCCGACAACCGGGCTGCACTTTGACGACATCCAAAAACTGCTGGCGGCTTTTCGCAAGCTCCTGGAGGCCGGCGGGACGGTGCTCATCATCGAACACAACCTCGAAGTCATCAAAACCGCCGACTGGATCATTGACCTGGGGCCGGAAGGCGGGGAGGACGGCGGCAGGGTCGTCGTCGCCGGCACGCCGGAGGAGGTGGTGCGCACGCCGCGCTCCTATACCGGCCAGTTCCTCGCCCGCGTGCTGAACCACTCGGCGCGCAACCGAGCCAACGCTCGATGACCACCTCAGACCCACTTCGCCGACCCGCCTGGCACCGAGCGGTGCTCGCCGTGCTCGCTATGGGACTGTTGCTTGCCTTTCCTCTCGCCGCGCAACAGCCGAAAAAGCCGCCTGCTGACTCGCGGAAAGCGGCGTCCGACGCCCGGGCGCAGGCGGCGCTGGCCGGGGCGCAGGAAGCGCTGGAGCGCAAAGACTACGACACCGCCATTGCGGTACTGGAAAACTTTCTCTTCGACCACCCGGGACACGTTGAAGCACTTTTCAACCTAGCCTACGCTTACAGCCTGGCCGGACGTACGGCCGACGCGATGGATATGTACCGGCAAACGCTCGAAGTTGACCCGAAGCTGGTGCCGGCGCGCATCAACCTCGGCCTGCTGCTGCTGAACAAGAACCAGCCGGAGGAAGCGGCGGCAGAGTTCCGCCAAGTGCTCGAGATTGAGCCCGAGCACTACCGCGCGCAGCTCTACGCCGCCACGGCGCTCGAACGCAACGGAAAGAAGGACGAGGCCATCGCGCACTACGAGCGCGCGGCGAAACTGAAGCCGGAAGAGGCCGAGCCGCGCCAGGCTTTGCTCGCCCTGTTGCTGGAGAAACAGGACCTCGAAGGCGCCGGCCGCGTGCTCGATGAGCTGCTCGCTCTGTCGCCCGACAACGCCGAACTCTGGCTCAACCGCGCCGAACTGCGGCGCGTGAGCCGCCAGAAGCCGGAGGCGCTCGCCGCCTACGAGAAGTATTTCCAACTGGCGTCGAGAGAGAATGCGGCTTCTCCCTCGACCCGGGGCGAAATGCATATGCGGGCGGGTTGGCTGGCGCGCGAGCTCGAGCAGCCGGAAAAGGCGCTGGAGCATTTTCAAGCGGCGCGGCGCGAGGGCGGCGACGCCTTCCGCCTGGCGAGCCTCGAAGGCCAGGCGGAGGTTCTAATCTCCCAGGAGCGCTACGCCGAGGCCATCCCGCTGTGTGAAGAAGTCGCCACGCTGAAGCCCGAGGATGCGGGCGTGCGGGAAACGCTCGGCTACGCCTACCTGGAGATGAAAAACTACGTCAAAGCGGTCGAGCATTTGAACGTGGCGCTGCGGCTCGACCCGCGGCGCGAGCCCACCTACAACTACCTGGCCTCGGCGCTCTACCTGGGCGGGAACCTGGCTGGCGCCATCGCCGTGCTCGACCGCCGCGCCGCCCTGGCGGCTGAGACCCCGGCCACGCTCTTCCTGCGCGCTATCAGTTATGACAAACTGAACCAGTGCCAGCCGGCCATCACCTACTACGAAAAGTTCCTCGAGCAGAACCGCGACACGCGGTCGGACGAATACTTTCAGGCCACCGCCCGGCTGCGCCTGCTCCAGAAGAGCTGCCGGGACAAGCGCCGCTAGCGCCCTTCCAACTGGCCACAGAGACACAAAGGCACGGAGAAACCCGGCCGTGGAACCCTGAAGGGTTCCGCTACATCTCCTGCCGGTCCCGCTGTAGCGGAAGGCTTCAGCCTTCCACTCAGGAGAGACCAGGCTGGAAAAAGGGGAAGGGCACTAGGTAGAATGAAGGTATGGCTGTGGGTGTTCGCTTGTGTCTCCTGGTGCTGGCGGGGGGGCTCGTGGCCGGCGTGGCGGCGGCCGAGAAGCTGGAAGAGCTGCAGGAAAAGCTGTCGCGCACAAGCAGCCCCGCCGAGCGGGCCAAAATCACCGTCAAGATCGGCGAGGAGCTCTTGAAGCAGGCGGCGGCGAAGTATGGCGCGGGCGCCTATGAAGAGGGCGACCGGGTCCTGGCCGAGTACGTGGAAGCCATCCGCGCCGCCCACCAGGGCTTGCAGGACTCCGGGCGTGATGCTCGCCGCAAGCCGGCCGGCTTCAAGCAACTGGAAATCCACCTGCGCAAGAGCCGGCGGAAGCTGGAAGATATGGCGCGCATCGTGCCCTACCCGCAGCGGGCGCCGGTGGAAAAAACCATGGAAGAGATGGAGAGCATCCGCTCCGAACTGCTGCGCGCCCTGATGAGACTCGACCCCAAGCCCGAATCCAACATCTAATGCCGTTCCAACTGATTGGAGCCATCTCCGGTGAGCACAAAGAAGCGCATAGATTCCCAATCTCGCCGCTGGAAATCAAGTGCCTAAAGTTGGATCGGCACTAAAGGAATGAAAGCCATGAGATGCGCCTGCTTGCTTTTGACCTGCCTCGCGGCCCTGCTGTTCGCCGCGCCGGTGGCCGCCCAGCAGTCCGACTATCTGACGCCCGAAGAAGTGGAAAAGGTCCGCGATACGCAGGAGCCCAACCAGCGCGCCCAGCTTTTCCTCCTGTTCGCCCACCAGCGGCTGGAGGTTCTGGAAAAGGCGATGGGGGCGCCCGAGCTGCCGCGGCTCTTCGTGCTGAAGGACATGCTGAATGACTTCATCCGCGCGGTGGACGATACGGCCGAGGTGCTGGAGTGGAACCTGGAGATGGGCGGGGTGGAGTTGCGCAAGGGGCGCGAGGAGGTCAACAAGAAGGGCAAGGAGTTTCTCGAGCGCCTGGAGCAGCTCCAGCAGAGCCACGAAATCGCCCAAAGCGAAGACCTGCGCTACGACTTCGAGGACGCTACCATCGCGCTCGAAGATTTGCTCGAAATCGCCAAGCGCGTCCCCGATGGCCTCATCCCGGCCAAAGAGTTTCCGGAAGCGGCCGCGGGGGAAGAAGCCGAGCCCGAGGCCGGCAAACCCACTCTCCGCCGCCGCGACGACAAGCCCAAGCCCCCCAAGAAAGACTAGAAGCCATTTCAAAACCTGGCTGTTTTCCTCCTCCTGGTTGTCCAGCGCCCGCCCTTCCTCCCAAATTTATGTGGAAGGCTGAAGCCTTCCGGTACGGCGGGGGTCACGCGATGTAGGGGAACCCTTCAGGGTTCCACTTTCGCTGTGTAGAGACCAGCGTATCCCGGTGGCGGGTGCCACCGGGCTCGGCGCGGGGGGGACACACGCGGCGACCGCCTGGACTCAGGTCAAACCTCACCTCCCGCCGATGTCATGCTGAGCGAAGCGAAGCATCCCTAGCAGCAGAGGAAAGACCTTACGCTCTGCTCGGGGTGACAGGTGCCGGCCGGTGCAGGGATCCTTCGCCCCGAACCTTCGGGGGAGGAATCTGCTTTTCGCGCAGGCGCGAGGGCGGCGGCGCGGTGCTAACATAGAAACCGATGGAGCTGGAGCAGAAAGTCAACCAGTTGCCGGCGGCGCCGGGGGTCTACCTGTTCAAGGACGCCGGGGGGCGGGTGATTTACGTCGGCAAGGCGAAGGAGTTGCGCGGGCGGGTGCGCTCTTATTTTGCCGGCAAGTGGCTCGACGCCAAGACGGGCACGCTGGTGCGGGAAATCGCCGACGTGGAGACCCTGCTGGTGGACAACGAGCGCGAGGCGATGGCGCTCGAGAATAACCTCATCAAGCAGCACCGGCCGCGCTTCAACGTTCTGCTGCGCGACGACAAGACCTACCCCTACATCAAGTTTACGGCCGGGGAAAAATACCCGCGCATCTACGTGACGCGGCGGCTGAAGCGCGACGCCTCGCTCTACTTCGGGCCCTACTTCCCCGCCCAGCTGGCGCACCGCATCGCCGAACTCATCCACCGCTGCTTCAAGGTGCCCTCCTGCACGGTGGACCTGACGCGGCGGCACCCGCGGCCGTGCCTCGAGTACTACATCCACCGCTGCCACGGCCCCTGCGCCGGCCTAGTGGCCGACGAGCGCTATGCCGAGGCGGCGCGTGACGTCCGACTGTTCCTCGAGGGCAAGCACGGCGCGCTGCTCGAAAGCCTCGAAGAGCGGATGGGGCGCGCGGCGGAGGAGGAGCGCTTCGAAGAGGCGGCGGTCTACCGCGACTTGATGCGCACCGTGGAAGAGGTGCAAGAAAAGCAGAAGCTGGCCGCGGCCTCGGGCGACGACACCGACATCGTGGGCTACTACTACGACGCGCCGCTGCTGGCGGTCAACCTTTTCCACCTGCGCGGCGGGCGGGTGGTTGACCGGCGCGAGTTCTTCTGGGAAGAGCTGGAAGAGTTCGAGCCGGGGGAGTTCCTCGGTGCACTGCTGAAGCAGCTCTACCTCGATGCGGGCTACGTGCCGCACTCGATCCACGTGCCCGTGGAGTTTGAAGACAGGGGGTTGCTCGAGGAGATTTTGCGCGAGCGCACGGGGCGCCGGGTGGAGATTTTGGCGCCGCAGCGGGGCGCGAAGCGGGCCCTGCTCGAGCTGGTGATGAAGAACGCAGCGCACAGCTTCACGCAGCGCTTCCGGGTGCTGCGGCCGAGCTCGGCGGCCAGCGGGGAGGCGCTGGAGGGCGCGCTGGGGCTCGAGCGGGCGCCGCGGCGGATTGAGAGCTTCGACGTCTCCCACCTGCACGGGGCAGAGACGGTGGCCTCGCTGGTGGTGTGGGAGAACGGCCGGATGAAGAAGTCCGACTACCGCAAGTTCATCATCCGCGGCGCGCGGCCGGGCGACGACTTCGCCGCGATGAAGGAGGCGGTGGGCCGGCGCTACCGCCGCTTGCAGGAGGAAAAGAAGGCGCTGCCCGATTTGATTCTGGTGGACGGCGGGCTGGGGCAGCTCCACGCCGCGGCGGAGGCGCTCGAAGTGCTGGAAATCATCAACCAGCCGCTGGCGGCGATTGCCAAGAAGGAAGAGATCATCTACGTGCACGGGCAGGAGGGCGAGCCGGGGGCGCTGGAGCGGCACTCGCCGGTGCTGCACCTCATCCAGCAGATTCGCGACGAGACGCATCGGTTCGCCGTCGGCTTCCACCGCCAGCGGCGGGCCCGGCGCGACCTGCACTCGGAGCTGGAGAAGATTCCCGGCGTGGGGGCGCGGACGGCGCAGAAGCTGCTCGCCAGGTTTGGGAGCCTGGAGCGCATCCGGGAACTGAGCGCCGCGGAGCTGGCCGCGGCCGTCCCGCGCCCGCAGGCCGAGCGCATCGCCGCCTACTTCCGCTCCCAGGTGCAGCCGCAACAATGAAGCGTGGAGTCGCTACGGCGGACATCAGAGCCTGCAAGAGCAGTACGCTGGAAAAGCAGATTCCTCACCGCCCCTTCGGCTTCGCCTGCCTACGGCAGGCTTAGGACAAGCAGGGCAAGCGGGGACAGTTCCCAGCGGCAGGAGCCGCTGGGCTGGACTGGGAGTGCGGGGGTGCCAGCAGCAGGCGGAATGACAATGGTGGGGGTGAGGGGTGGGATGGTTTTCGTCGTGGTGCTGGTGCTGCTGGTGGGGCTGCTGCCGGCGGCAGAGTCGGCGGAGAAGAACGAGAAGCAGAAGGAGCTGGAGCAAGAGGCGGAGGCGCTGCTGGCGCGGGCGCGCGAGGTGTCGAACCTGCGTGCACC
>JACPRL010000054.1 GCA_016189965.1 Acidobacteriota bacterium
CGGCAGGTGTGGGAGGCGTTGATGAGGCTGGGAAAGGAGTTTGCCCCGCAGCGGGCGCTCGTCTACGTTGATCACCTGATTGCTCGGGGCGAACTGCCCGAGGCGAAGCAAGTGTGGGACGACCTGGTTCGCCTGCGCGTCATTCCGCCGCCGGCGGGCCGCGAGGAACTGCTCTACAACCCCGACCTGCGAGCGCCGATTCTGAACGGTGGGTTTGACTGGCGAGTGCCGCGGCACCCGCAGGTGAGCGTCACGCTGGGGCCGGGCCGCGCCGCGCCAGCCCTGGTCATTCGGTTTACCGGCGAAGACAACGTCCACTTCCAACATTTCTTCCAATACGTCCTGGTGTCACCCAACACGCGGTATCGTTTCGCGGCCTGGATGAGCACCGAGGGAATTTCGAGCGACAGTGGGCCGCGGTTGGAGGTGATTCAGGTGGACGACCGCCAGCAACCGCCCGCCTACTCGCCCCAGCTCGTGGGGACGAACGACTGGCGCCCGCTGGAGGTGGAGTTCACCACCAGCCCCCGCACGCGCCTGCTGCGCGTGGCTGTCGTGCGCCCGCCGGGCCGGCGCGGCCGGAGCCCCATCCGCGGCACGGTGCAAGCGGCCGAGTTCAGCCTGCGGCCCGTGGAGACGCCGGCGCGATGAGGCAACCGATCGCGGCGGGGCTGGCGCAGCGGCTCGAGCAGGCGCTCGTGCCTAGCGCCCTGCTGGTGCTGGTGTTCGCCACGCTGACGCTCGGGGCCACGCCGACCTGGGCGCGGATGGCGACGCAACTGGCGGTCCTGGCGCTGCTCGCCCTCTGGCTGGTCGCCGAGGTGCTGCGCGGCGAGTTGAACCTTCGCCTGCCGGCGCTCTTCTACCCGCTGCTGGCGATTTTTCTCTTTGCCTGCCTGCAAGCCTTCGCGCCGCTTTCGGTCTATCCGCCGGCGACCCGGCAGGAAGTCTGGCAGCTCGTGGCGGTGGGCGGCTTCTTCCTTCTTCTCCACCACCACCTGGCGCCGGCGATGCGGCTGGAGCGGTTCACGACCGCGCTGCTGGTGTTCGCCTTCGCACTGGCCGTCTTCGCCATCCTGCAGAAGCTGAGCTTCAACGGAAAGTTCTACTGGTTCTGGGAGCCGCCGATGCAGGGCAACCCCTTCGGGCCGTTCATCAACCGTAACCACTACGCCGCCTGGGTGCTGATGCTGGTGCCGCTGGCCTGGGTGCAGTTGGCGCGGCGGCGGCAAGGGCGGGAGCAGCGGCTCTTCTGGGGTTTGGTGGTGTTGACACTCGGCATCTCCATCCTGTTTTCGCTCTCCCGCGCCGGCAGCCTCCTCTTCGTATTGTCGTTTCCGCTCTATTGGTTTCTGAACCGCGGCCAGGCGCGGGCGCGGGGCCGCTGGCCGGCGCTGGGTCTGGCGGTGGTGCTGCTGGCCGGGCTGGGCACGCTGGCGCTCGATACGGGCGGGTTGCTGGAGCGCTGGGAAAGCGTGCTCGGCTTGCTCGGCCAGCCGGAGGAGGTGCAAGACTACAGGCTCACGATGTGGCGGGATAGCTGGCGGATGTTCCTCGATTATCCGTGGCTGGGATCGGGACTGGAAACCTTCGGCGTGCTGTCGGACTCCTATCGCAGCGTCTACACCGACCGGCAGTGGCTGCAGGCGCACAACGACTACCTGCAGTGGCTCGCGGAGACGGGCTTGGTCGGAGCGGTGCTGGCGGCCTGGTTTCTGGCCACGCTGCTGCGGACGGCGGCGCAGAAGATGCGCCTGGCCGAAGAAAGCCAGACGCGGCAACGGGTGGTGGGGGCACTGGCCGGCTGCCTGCTGGTGCTGCTGCACAGTCTGGTGGATTTTCCCTTGCGCATCCCCGCCAATGCGTTGCTCTTTGCCGCGCTGTGGGCAGTCATCACAGCGCCTGTAACGGGCACGTTGCACAACGCCCAGCAACGAGAAGCCGGCGAGCCGGTGGGGCACGCCGAGTTTCGCGTGAGTTGAGCCGCTTGGCGAGGCGCACCCCGGCCCCTATAATGGGCGCGTTGGTATCGGCCCCTTTCTTGCCCGGCGGAATGAAGGAGGTTCTGTGGCGCGCAAAACCCGCATCAACATCGGCGACCGCACCATCGAAGCCGAGGATATGGAGTTCCAGGCCCAGCGCGAGGACTGGAGCGAGTATCAGGTCGAGGATGGCTACACGGTGCGCATCAAGCTGGTGGTGTCGAGCATCCTGAAGACGGCCGAGCGCGACCCGCAGGGGAACCCGGTCTACATCGTGCAGTCGACCAACATCGTCAAAGTGCTCCCGCCGGAAACCTTCTCCCGCAGCGAGGTGCAGTAAGCGCCGCGGCTCGCTTTTTCTATCCTCGTTGAGTCGAAATGGGCGAACTGGTTGCTGTCACCGGGGCGTTCAGCTACACAGGCAGCTACATTGCGCAGCGGCTGCTGGCCGCCGGCCACCAGGTGCGCACCCTCACCGGCCACCCCGAGCGAGCCGACCGCTTGAGCGGGCGCGTCAGCGTTTTCCCCTACAACTTTGAGAAGCCCGACGAGCTGCGGCGGAGCCTGGCGGGCGTCGCCACGCTCTATAACACCTATTGGGTGCGCTTCCCGCGCGGGGCGCTGACGTTCGAGACGGCGGTCGAGAACAACCGGGCGCTGTTTCGTGCCGCGGCCGAAGCGGGCGTGCGCCGCGTGGTGCACATCAGCGTCTCAAACGCCGACGAGAGCTCGCCGCTGCCGTACTTCGCGGGCAAGGGAAAGGTCGAGGCGGCGCTGCGCGCCTCCGGGCTTTCCTATGCCATCCTCCGGCCCACGCTCGTCTTCGGGCGCGAGGACATCCTGCTCAACAACATCACTTGGCTGCTGCGGCGCTTCCCGGTGTTCGCCGTGCCGGGCGACGGCTGCTATCGGCTGCAGCCAGTCTATGTGGACGAGGTGGCCGCACTGGCCGTGGAAGCCGGCGGCCGAACCGACAACGTAGTTTTCGATGCCGTGGGGCCGGAGACCTTCACCTACAACGAGCTGCTGCGATTGATCGCGGAGAAAATCGGGTGCCGGATGCGGCTGCTGCACCTGCCACCCACCGTGGTTCGGTCTTGTGCCGGCGTTTTGGGGCTGTTGGTGAGGGACGTCCTGTTGACCCGAGAAGAAATCGCCGGATTGATGGCGAATCTGCTGGTGTCGCAGGAGCCTCCCACGGCCGAGACGCGCCTCAGCCACTGGCTGGAGGAGAACGCCGCCAGCCTCGGACGACGCTACGCCTCCGAACTGAGCCGGCATTTCCGTTGAGTTGCGGGGCGCTGCGCGCCCCTGGCAGACAAGAATGTCTGCCCTACCACAAACGGCTAGGTGGGGAGAGGGAGGGAGAGCGGGACGGTTTTGCGGGCGAGGCGGGCCAGCCGGTGGGAGAAGCGTTCGAGGAGCCGCCGCTGGCGCGCCTGCGCTTCCGGTTCGAAGGCGGCGCGGGTGCGAAGCGCGGCGAGAGCGCGGCGGCTGACCTCGGCAGCGCGTCCCGGCTCGCCCAGCCGGTGCTCATAGCAAATCGCCAGCTCTTCGCTCGCTTCCAGCGTTTCCCGCTCGCCGTGTCCGTTGTCTTCCACGAGTTTGCTCCAGAGGCGGATGGCGCGCGAGAAGTCGCGCTGGCGCTTGTAGAGCCACGCGAGCCGTAGGGCAGCAGCCGGGACGTATTCGCGCGGCAGGCCGGCGGCGAGGGCGCGCTCGTAGAGGCGCCGAGCGCGGTCAGTTTCCCCGGCGCGCTCGAAGAGGCGCGCCAGGCCGAGCCATTCGAGCGGCTCGCAGGTCGCCTCTTCCGGCGCGGCCAGGAGTTCGAGCAGGTGAGCGGTGAGCGCGGCCAGGGTGAGCAGGTCGTCGGCATTGTGGCGGAAGACGGCTTCGAGAGAGCGGGCGTCGCTGCCGCGCAGGTAGTCGAAGTAGAGCTGGGGGATGAGCTCGCCCGGCACATCGTCTGCGCGCTCGTAGCCGAGCACGGAGCGCTCCAGCTCGGTGAGGCGCGCCGAGCCCCAGCGCGCTTTCCAAACGCGGCGGGCGGGATAGAGGAGGTCAAAGTGGGGGAGGGAATCGAGCGGCGAGGCCATCCGAGCTAGGCGCAATCGGGTGTCGAGGATGGCAGCGTCGAAAAGCTTACCGTTGTAGGTGACGAGGAAGACCGCCTGCTCCAACAGCGGCAGCAGTTCGGCCAGCAGAGCGCGCTCGGCGGCCAGGTCGGCGAGGAAAAACTGGCGGATGGAAAAACCCTCGGGCACGAGTTCGCCTAGGCCGATGAGAAAGGCATAGGTGCCGGTGCCGCCGGCCAGGCTGGTGGTTTCGAGGTCGAGGTAGAGCCAGGAGGAGGGCGGAGGAATTTCAAATCTCAAATTTGAGATTTGAGATTGCAGAGTGCCGAGCGCGCAGGCACCGGCGGGAAGCCGGGACAGGCAGCGGCGAGCCTCGAGGGGAAAGACGCGTTGACGGAGTAAGGGGATCTGAGACTTGAGATTTGAAATTTGAGATTTCGGGATGGGCGGGCGGCGCAGGGTGGAGAGCGTGGCCAGACGTTGCTCGAGATTTGAGCTTTGAGCTCTCAAATTTGAGATTTGAGATTGCACAGGATATCGAGCGCCATCTGCTTGCAGTTCGCGCCCACTTCACCGGCGGGGCCGACGCAGGAGGGGCAGCCGGCGGCGCACGCGCAGTGGCGGATGAGGGCGAGCGTTTTTTCCAGCAGCTCGTCGGAGAGCTCGAAAAGGGGCTGGGAGAAGCCGATGCCGCCGGGGTAGTTGTCGTAAAGATAGATGTTGGGCTCGAAGTAGGACGGCCGTTCGGCCGGATGGGGAACGACAGGCTGCTCAGAGGATTGATTCTCGCCGAGAGCAGCGGCGAGGTCGCGCGGGTCGCACATCAGGAGCAGGGTGGCGACGGAACGCAAGGCGTTGCGGAGAGCGCGCAGGCCGTTCTGGCGGTCGTCGGGCGAATAGGAAAGGGAATCGAGGAAGCCGCGGCGCAGCGTGAGCCAGAAAGCGGTGGTGTGCATCTCCTGCTCGGGCAGCTCGAGCTTGCCGGCGCCGACGTTTTCGAAAGTGTGGAACTTGAGCTTCTTGAAGCCGACCACCTGGGTGCGGATGTCCACTTCGCCGTGCTGGCGCGCGGCCAACGCGTCCTTTTCATCGCCAAGCCCGGCGGCGGCGAAAGTGTCAAGGACGCGCACGTTGGTGTAGGAGATGGCGTCGGTGAAGTACTCGGAGTGGACTTCGCGGACGTAGGCTTTGCGGCCCTCGTAGTCGAGGCGCTCGACCTGGTACTGGCGACTCTCGTGGAGGTAGATGGCTTTTTCGTGCAGCGTGGTCAGGGCGCTCGGGAAGTCCACCTCGGCGATGACTTCGGTGCCGCGGGTGGTGTCAACGACGACGAAGTTGTCGGAAGAGACTGAGCGGAGGCTGACGGCGTCGGCGGGGTAGGCTTCGTTCGTCCAGTGCCACTGGGCGTCGCTGGCGCGGTGGAGGAAGCCGCGCTCGGCGAGGAATTCACACAGCATGCGGAGGTCAACGTCGCCGAAGCGTTCGTCCTCGCGCAGCGGGAGCTCAAAGGCAGCGCACTTGAGGTGGCTGACGAGGATTTCCAGGTTGTCCGGGTTGATGAAGGCGTGCTCGGGGGAGCGGCCGAAGAAGTAGTCCGGGTTCTGCACGATGAACTGGTCGAGCGGCGCCGAGGAGGCGACCAGCACGGCGGCCGAAGCGCCGCTGCGGCGCCCGGCACGGCCGGCGCGCTGCCAGAGGGAAGCGAGTGTTCCGGGATAGCCGGCCAGCACGGCAGCGTCGAGCGAGCCGATGTCAATGCCGAGCTCGAGCGCGTTGGTGGCGACGACGCCGCGCACGGCGCCGGCGCGCAAGCCGCGCTCGATTTCGCGGCGCTCCTGCGGCAGGTAGCCGCCGCGGTAGCCGCGGATGTCCGAAGGCGCGCCGGGTCGGTGCGCTTCGCGCTGGCGCAGGCCGGTGAGAAGGAGTTCGGTGATGAGGCGGCTATTGGCGAAGACGATGGTCTGGCAGCCGTGAGCGAGGAAGCCGGCGGCGAGGCGCGTGGCTTCGTTGACGTAGCTGCGACGGATGCCGAGGAAGCGGTTGACCACCGGCGGGTTGTAGAAGACGAAGTACTTGGCCGCCGCCGGGGCGCCGCTCTCAGCAACCAACTCGACCCGCGCTTCCAGCAGCCGCTCGGCCAGCTCCTGCGGGTTGGCAATGGTGGCCGACGAGCAGATGAACTGCGGCGCGGCGCCGTAGAAGCGGCAGAGGCGGCGCAGGCGGCGCAGCACGTTGGCGGTGTGCGAGCCGAAGACACCGCGGTAGGTGTGGAGCTCATCGAGGACAACGAAGCGGAGGTTTTCGAACAGGCGCTGCCAGCGGGTGTGGTGCGGCAGGATGCCGGTGTGCAGCATGTCGGGGTTGGACAGCACGATGTGGCCCTGGGCGCGGATGGCCTGGCGGGCGTCGGCTGGCGTGTCACCGTCGTAGGTGAAGACGCAGATGTTTTCGTCGAGGCGGTCGGTGAGGTCGTAGAGTTCAGCGAGCTGGTCCTGGGCGAGGGCTTTGGTGGGGAAGAGGTAGAGCGCGCGGCTGGCGGGGTCGGCGAGAATCCGGTTCAGGACCGGCAGGTTGTAGCAGAGCGTCTTGCCGCTCGCGGTCGGCGTTACGATGACGACGTTCTGGCCGGCGCGCGCCAGCTCCGCCGCCTGCGCCTGGTGCGTATAGAGCTCGGCGATGCCTTTGGCTTCATAGACCGCACGCAGCCGCGCGTCCACCCAGTCGGGGA
>JACPRL010000059.1 GCA_016189965.1 Acidobacteriota bacterium
CGCGTAGAGGCCGCGGAGTTTGAGCGCGAAGGCGACCCGGTCGATGGCCAGGATGTAGGCGGCGATGCGCAGCGAGACGTTGTGGCGCTGGGCGTAAGCGTAGATGTCCTCAAACGCGGTGGCCATCATCTGCTCCAGGCGCTCGTTGACCATCGCCTCCGGCCAGAAGTAGCCCTCGCGGTCCTGCACCCACTCGAAATAGCTGACGGTGACGCCGCCGGCGTTGGCCAGGATGTCGGGCACGACGAAGATGCCCTTCTCTTCCAGGACGTCGTCGGCCAGCGCCGTGGTCGGGCCGTTGGCCGCCTCGACAACGAGCTTGGCGCGGACGCGGTGGGCGTTCTGGCTGGTGATCTGGTTTTCGATGGCGGCGGGCACCAGGATGTCGCAGTCGTAGAACAGAATCTCGTGGCGGTCGGCCGGATCGGCGTCGCGGAAGCCGACCACGGTGCCGCGCTCGAGCGCGTGGTCAATCAAGCGGGGGACGTCGAGCCCCTTGGGATTGTAGAGCCCGCCGTGAACGTCGGAGACGCCCACGATGCGGTAGCCGGAGGCGTGCAGCAACTGGGCGGAGACCGAGCCGACGTTGCCGAAGCCCTGAATGATAACTCGACAGGCCTCGCGCTTGAGCCCCAGCTTGGCCACCGCCCGCTCGGTGACGATCAAGCAGCCGCGCCCGGTGGCTTCGCGGCGGCCGCGGGAGCCGCCGAGGTCGAGCGGCTTGCCGGTGACGACGGCGGTGGTGGTGTGGCGGACATGCATCGAGTAGGTATCCATCACCCAGGCCATCACCTGCTCGTTGGTGCCGAGGTCGGGCGCGGGCACGTCGCGCTCGGGGCCGAGGTAGTCGAGCAGCTCGGCGGTATAGCGGCGGGTGATGGCCTCGAGTTCGCGCCGGCTGAGCTTTTCCGGATCGCAGATGATGCCGCCCTTGGCCCCGCCGAAGGGCAGGTTCATCACCGCGCACTTCCAGGTCATCCAGGAGGCCAGGGCGCGCACTTCGTCGAGCGTGACGTCGGGCGAATACCGGATGCCGCCCTTGGCGGGCCCGCGGACAATGGAGTGCTGCACGCGGTAACCGAGGAAGACTTCGATGGAGCCGTTGTCCATTACCACCGGGAGGTAGAGAGTGATCTCCTTGTTGGGGCTGCGGAGGACTTTCTGGAACCCCTCGTCGAGGCCGAGCTTGGCCGCGGCGACGTCGAAGCGCGCGGCCATGTTTTCGAAAACGGAGAGTTCTTTTTCGGCGGCAATAATGGGCATCGAATTCGGCTCCCCGGCGCGCCCCCTGGCCCGGCGCGGCCAACTCGGGCGAAAGTATAGGGCGAAGCCGAAGGCGCTGCAAGATTCTCGACGGATTGAGGTTGGCAAGACCAGTCTGTTTGTGTAACATAGAGTTGTATCTGCCGACCGCTCGACTCGCCTCGCTCGGCTCGTTCGTGACGAACCCAGATGGCCCATACGCGAGAGACATTGCAGCAATTGATTCGACGCACCCTGCGGGGCCGCAAGTTCATTGTGGTCTCGAACCGCGAGCCCTATATCCACACCCGCCGCGACGGGCGGCTGGAAGCGCTGCGGCCGGCCAGCGGGATGGCGCTGGCACTTGACCCAGTGATGCAGGCCACCGGTGGCCTCTGGGTGGCGCACGGCTCGGGCGACGCCGACCGCGAAGTGGCCGACGGCCGCGGTTGCCTGCGCTTGCCCCCAGAAAAACCTTCCTACACCTTGAAGCGCGTCTGGCTGAGCAAACAGCAGGAAGAAGGTTACTACTACGGTTTCGCCAACTCTGCCTTATGGCCGCTCTGCCACATTGCCTACCGCCGCCCGGTCTTCCGTCAACGCGACTGGGAGCGCTACCAAGAGGTAAATCAACTCTTTGCCGACGCCGTGGCCGAGGAAATCGGCCCGGAACCCGCTTTCGTCTTCGTCCAGGACTACCACCTGGCGTTGCTGCCGCGGCTGCTCAAAGAGCGCTGCCCGCGCGCCACGGTGGCGCTCTTCTGGCACATCCCCTGGCCCAATCCTGAAGTCTTCCGCATTTGCCCATGGAAGACTGACCTGCTGCACGGACTGCTGGGGAGCGACATCCTGGGCTTCCACATCCGCTATCACTGCAACAACTTCATCGACACCGTGGACCGGGAGCTTGAGGCCCGGCCGGACCGGGAGATGACCGCCATCGTCTATCGCGGCGAAACCACCAAAATCCGCAGCTTCCCCATCAGCGTAGATTTCGAAGCCATCGACCGCGAGGCCGGGCGCCGTGCCGTCCGATTGCGCATGCAGGAGCTGCGCGACCAACTCGGCCTACAGAGCCAACTCGTGGGCGTGGGCATTGACCGCGCCGACTACACCAAAGGAATCCCCGAGCGCCTGCGCGCCCTTGACCGCTTCCTCGATCTCTACCCCGACTACCACGGGCGTTTCGCCTTTGTCCAGGTGGCCGTCCCCAGCCGCCTGCACGTGGAGGAGTACCGGCGGCTGAACGAGGAGGTGGACGCCCTGGTCGAGGAAATCAACTGGAAGCACGGAGCCGGCGCCTGGAAACCCATCGTCTATATCAACCGACATCTGGACCCCGTTCATTTGTACGCCCTCTACCGCCTGGCGCGCTTCTGCCTGGTCAGCTCCCTGCACGACGGGATGAACTTGGTGGCCAAGGAGTTCGTCGCGGCCCGCGGGGACGACGGCGGCGTGCTCCTGCTCAGCCAGTTCACCGGCGCGGCCCGCGAGCTGCGCGAGGCGATCGTCATCAACCCCTACGCCATCGACTGCCTCGCGGAACAGATCGCCCAGGCCCTCGCGATGGACGAGCGCGAGATGCGCACGCGCATGCGCCGGCTGCGCGAGACGGTGCGGGAGAGAAACGTCTACAAGTGGGCCGCCGACATCATCCGCAAGCTGGGCAAGCTGCCGTGAAACCTCCACTGTCACTCTGGTTGCACTGGTGCCGGGTAGCGCGCCAGGTCGTAGCCGCACCGCGCGTGGCCGTTTTCTGCGACTTTGACGGCACTCTGGCGCCTATCGTCCGCCACCCGGCGGAAGCGCTGCTGCCAGCGGCGACGCGGGCAGTGCTCCGGCGACTGCAACAGCTCCCGCGCGTAGTGGTAGGTATCGTCAGCGGGCGCTCCCTCGCCGATCTGCGCCAACGCATAGGCTTGCCCGGCCTCCACTACATCGGCAGCCACGGGTTGGAATGGAGCGCGCCCAACGGACGGCGCCGAAGCAACGTCACCGCGGTGTCGCTTGCCTGCATCCGAAAGCTCGGCAAGGCGCTGGACGCCCGGTTGGGAGACGTCCCCGGCCTCTGGGTCGAGCGCAAGAGCGTCAGTGTGACTGTCCACTACCGCAATGCCTCTCGCCGCGCCGCCGAGCAAGCCCGGCGCGCAGTCACAGAACTACTCCAGCAATCCTCGAATTGTGCGCGTCTACTCCAAGGGAAGAAAGTGCTGGAGCTGCTCCCGCCCGGGCACGGGGACAAGGGGCAAGCCGTCCTGCGACTCGTCGCCTCAATGGCACGCAACGGGCGACGCCCGTTGCTCATCTATCTTGGAGACGACACCACGGACGAGTCGCTATTCCGGCGGCTGGGCGGCAACGATTTGAGCATTCATGTCGGTAGCGGACCTACCCGTGCGCGCTACCGGCTGCGCTCGCCTAGAGAGGCAGCGCGGTTTCTGCGCAGCCTAGCGGAGGTGTTGGCGTGAGACAGGCCAAGGAACCCTTCCAGTTCATGGCCGCCTCCACCCTGACCCGCATCTGCGGCGTCCAGGTGACAACCATCGCCGAGCTGCTCGAGCAGTTGCGCAGAATCTCCGCCGACTCGGTCTTCAACCACACCTTCCAGAGCCTGAGCGTCCACCACTATCTGACCGAAGGCTTCTCGAACGACTTCGCGCAGTGGGTGCTGGCGGCCTCGAACGTCCCCGACTTGGCCGAGCGGCTGGCGGCGCTGGACATCCGCCAGTACGAGACGCTGGAGGCGCTGCGCGGCGACCTGGTGGCGACGCTGGAGGAGTTCCTGCGCGCCGAGCCCCAGCGCGCCTACCAGAAGGCCTTCGAGCCCTTCTACTTCTGCGAAGCCGTCACGGTGACCGTGCCCACCGAATGGCGGGCGCACAACCTCGGAGAGTTCTGCGAAGCGTTGCGCCACATCAGCGTTCACACACTGCATTACCACTTCGTCACCGCGCGGCTGCGCGGGCCGAGCACCAACGACTTTTCCGCCTGGCTGGAGCACAGCCTGGAGCTGGCGGAACTCGCCGACCGCATCGAGCACATCGACATCTACACCAACACCCTGGAGGGCGTGCGGCAACGGATTCTGGAAGAGAGCCGCCGCTGGCTGGAGGCCTGAGCGATGGCCACCCGCCCGGCCACCCTGCCCCCCAAGGTGATCACGCTGGACGACTACATCCCCGTCATCGGCGCCGCCGAAATCGAGGAGATGCGGTCGCTGGCGCGGCGCCTCGAAGGCCGCACGGTCAAGATGGTCAACTCGACCGCGGTCGGCGGCGGCGTGGCCGAGATCCTGAACCGCCTGGTTCCGCTGATGCAGGACGTGGGGGTGCCGACGCGCTGGGACGTGATTACGGGCGGGGAAGACTTTTTCGAAGTCACCAAGGGCTTCCACAATGCCCTCCACGGCGCTCCCTATGAAGTCCGCTGGGAAGCCTTCGACATCTTCAAGGCCTACCAGGTGCAGAACCGGCAGCAGATGAGCTTCGAGGAAGACTTCATCGTTATCCACGACCCGCAGCCCATCGGGCTCATTGAAGCACGCGGCAACGGCTCGCGGGCCCACTGGGTGTGGCGGTGCCACATCGACGTCTCGAAGCCCAACCCCCTGGTGTGGAACTTCCTTCTGCAGTACCTCAAGCGCTACGAGGCGATGATTATCTCCTCGCCCTCGTTCACCCGCCCGCTGCCCATCTCGCAGTACCTCTTCTTCCCCTCCATTGACCCGCTGGCGCCCAAGAACCAGGAGCTGAGCGAGGAGTTCACCCGCGAGACGCTGGAGCGGTTCTCCATCGACCCCAAGCGGCCCATCCTGACCCAGGTCTCGCGCTTCGACCGTCTGAAAGACCCCCTGGGCGTCATCCGGGCGTACAAGCTGGTGCGGAAGTACAGCGACTGCCAACTGGTGCTGGCCGGGGGCGGCGCCAAGGACGACCCGGAGGGCGTCCAGGTGCTGGCCGAGGTGCAGGAAGCCGCGGCCAACGACCCCGACATCCACGTCCTCGACCTGCCCCCCTGGAGCGCGCCGGAGATCAACGCCCTGCAGTGCGCCTCCACCATCATCATTCAGAAGTCGCTCCAGGAGGGCTTCGGGCTCACGGTCACCGAAGGCCTGTGGAAGAAAAAACCGGTGGTGGCCAGCGCCGTGGGCGGCATTCCCTTGCAGGTGATTCACAAACTGACCGGGATGCTCGTCCACTCGGTAGAAGGCACGGCCTATCAGATTCGCTACCTGCTTTCCAACCCCGAAATTGCCCGCCGGCTGGGTGAGAACGGCCACGAGCATGTGAAGGAGAACTTCCTCGTCACGCGAAACCTGAAGCGCTACTTGCTGCTCTTCCTCCTGCTGAGCGGCGCGCCCGCCTAGCGCTGCGGCCGTCCCCGAAGTCCTGCTGAACGGCGGCTCGGCCGTCATCGGCCCCGACGCCCGCTACGCGGTCGAGCCGGTCTTCGGGCGAGAGGAGTTGCTGGTGGCCGAGATTGATTTGGAGCGGGTCAGCGAAGAAAAACTGGCGCTCGACGTCGGCGGCCACTACGCCCGGCCCGACATCTTCGACCTTCAGGTGCGGCGCCAGCCACTCGTGCCCTTCCGCACGGCAAAGGAAAAACGTCCAAGAAAAAAACCCGCCGCTAACTTGGAGTGGAAGGCTGAAGCCTTCCGCTACGGCGGGAGGGATATGCGATGTAGCGGAACCCTTCAGGGTTCCACCTCCGGCTTTCTCTGCGGCTCTCTGCTCTGTGGCCAGAACCTGTTGCACGACCTGTAGCACGAGGCCCAGGGGCTAAAGCCCCTGGATTTTTCTGGCTTCTTGATGTCAGGGCTCCCTTCGGCAAGCTCAGGGTCTCCGCTGCGCTCCGAGAAGCCCTGACCCCATGAAAGAAGTCTGGCACGCCTTCTAGGAAACGTGGGTGAGGATTTCGGCGAGCGGCTTCTTGGGGATGTCGGGGACTTCGGCGTCGGGCGCGGGGTAGCCGACGGGAATGAGCAGGTAGGGCTTCTGGTTGGGCGGCCGGTCGAGAATCCGGCTGAGGAAGCCCATGGGACTGGGCGTGTGGGTGAGCGTGGCCAGGCCCATCCAGTGGAGCGCCGCCAGCAGGAAGCCGCAGGCGATGCCGACCGACTCCTGGACGTAGTAGTGCTTGACCTTGCGCTCGCTGCCGTCGGGCTCGCGCGCCAGCCCGTAGTCCTCGCGGAAGACGACGATCAAGTAGGGCGCCACCTCAAGGAACTCCTTGTGCCAGTCGGTGCCGAGCGGGGCCAGGGCCTGGAGCCACTCGTCGGGGAAACGGCTCTCGTAGGTGCGGCGCTCTTCCGCTTCTGCCGCCTCGCGAATCTGCCGCTTGACCTCGGGATTCGAGACCACGACGAAGTGCCACGGCTGCTGGTTGGCGCCGGAGGGCGCGCGGCCGGCGATGCGCAGCGCGGCTTCGATAAGGTCGACGGGCACGGGCTCGGAGGAAAACTGCCGCACGGTGCGGCGCGGCTCGAGCCGGGCTTCGAACTCAGCAGCGCGCCGCCGTTGCTCTTCGAGGGAAATCCGCTCGAACTGCAAGGGGATAAAGGGATAGATGCCTTTCGCCATGGGTGGCCTCCGCGGCGGGATTATAGGCGAGTTGCGCGGCGCGGCGTCAGCGAGACGGGGCGGGTTGGGAGGCGACCTGCTCGGGCTGGGCGTAGTAGCCGCTGCGGGCGTGGATGGTGTAGTCGGCGCCGGCGCGGCCGAAGCGATCGGCCAGGCGGACTTCGATGCGGCGGTAGGCACCGTCGGCGGAGTGGTTGGTGGATTGGTAGCCGAGCGTGTAGCGGGTCTTGAGGCGGGCGACGACGGTGGCCAGGGCGGCGCGCAGCGAGCCCTGTTCGCGGACGTCAATCACTTCCCCGCCCGTATCTTCCGCTATCTTGCTCACGTTCCCCAGGCCGCGCAGGCGGCCGGAGAGGCGCATTGTCCAGGGAATGGCTTCGCCGGGCGTCTTGACGCTGTAGATGACGACTTCGCGCTCGAGCGCTTGGCGGATGACGATGTCCTGGCTAGCAGCTCCGCGCACGGTCGCCTGGTTATCGCTGATGAGGATGATGGCCCGGCGGCGGTCGGGAGCGGCGCTAGCCAGGTAGTGGGTCGCCTCGTAGAGGGCGTCGAGGATGTTCGTGCCGCCGCCGGCGCGGATGTCGGAAATCTGCTCGGCGATGTGGCGGCGGTTGGTGGTGAGGGGGGACAGTTGTTCGACGTCGCTGTCGAAGGCAAACAGGGCTACCTGGTCGCCGGGCTTGAGCTGCGAGAGGGTTTCATAGGCGGCGTGGCGCAGCTCGTTCATATAGGGGATGACGCTGCCGCTGCGGTCAATCACCAGGGCCACGGCCATGGGGAGCTGGTCGCGGGAGAAGTGGCGGATCTTCTGCTCGACGCCGTCCTCCCAGAGGCGGAAGTCGTCGCCCGTAAGGTTGTCCAAAGCGCGGCCGCGCGCGTCGCGGACAAAAGCCTCGACCAGCACGAGGCGGACGTTGACGCGCATCCGGTAGACTTCGCTGCCGTCGGCGGGCGGGGGAGGCGGCGGCAGCGCCACGGGGGGCAGCGACGTGCTCGCGGGCTCGCGCGAGGCGGTCTCCACCGGTTCTTTGTCCTCCGGGAAGTCGGGAATGGAATCCGCCGGCGCAGAAGCCGTCTCGGAACTCTCCGTGCCCACCGTCGGGGAGTCGGAAGACGCTGGGGCGGCGGGCGAGTCATCCGGGCTCGAGTCTGTCGAATCAGGAAAGTCCGGGAAGCTGGAATCGGCCGGCGAAGGGGAGGAAGCGGCTGGCGCAGGCGTGCGCTTCAGTTGGGCCAGGCGCACAACGGTGTCGTTGGGCACGAAGAGCTCACGCACCAGCTCGACCTCGAACAGCGTGCCGGGGGCCAAGCTCAGGTGCGGTCCCTTGCGCAGCAGAAGCTCCGCCAGGCCGATGCCGCCGCCGATGGCGCCGCCGTAGGCCGCGCCCTTCTTGCCCCCGATGGCCGCGCCGATCAAGGCTCCCTGGCCAGCCTGGATGGCCACCACAATCGCGTCGCCCTTGCCGGTGTTGCCTTCGCCCTTGACGCCGGGGGCGCTCTTATCTTTCGACACCGCGAAGCCGCCGGCGCTGACGAGCGAGGCCGCCAGCGGCAGCGTGGTGCCGTCGGGGAGAATGATTTCGTCGAAGTGGAGGGTTATCCGGCCGGCCTTCCCGGCGCGCCCAGGGTTTTTGACCTTGGACAGGGTAGCGCGCACCGAGCTGCCGGCGGGGATGACGAGCTGGGAGCCGACCTGGACATCGTGCAGGGTGGTGAAGTGGACGTGGTCGCCCTCTTGGCTGTGCCGGGTATGGATGGAATCGAGCAGCTCAAGCGAAAGTTGCGTACCGGCGGACACGCGCAGCGCGTCAGCAGGAGTTGCGGCGGGAGCGTTGCTATCGGCCTGGGCGGCCAGGGACGGCGCGCACACCAGCAAAAGGCTCAACAGAATGGCGCTACGTGCGGCTGGCTCCATTTGGGCCCGGCCACCTCGTGAAGTTGGATGCCCCGGCCAGGCCTCTGGATGCTCCCTCTGTGTTGACAGAGGCAAAATTTCTCCGCTAAAAATTTTCTCTCGCCCGGCGGCCTATTTCTGGCAGGAGACGAGCGATGCCCAGCGAGAAGAAGGCGAACGGCGGCGCGGCAACACGAGGCTCGCCAGTGCCGGGCGACATCCCGGTGGCGCAGCGGGAGCCGGACGCTGTCTACCAGCGTGACCGCCAGGGGCAGCTCCGGCCGGTGGGCCGGGTGGCCGACGTCGAGGTGGACGAACAGGGGAAGGAAATCCTCTTTGGGGAGGTCTCCCACAGCGACGACCTGTTGCTGTCGGATGAGTTCGAATACCAGAACTACCTCTGCCTGGTGCGCAAGATTGCCTTTGCGGTCAAAGAGGATAAGAGCGACGCGCGGCGGGGGCGCGTGCTGCGGGGGGTGACAGCGGAAATCCTCGGCCGCGTCGAACACTAAACAAAGTGTTTTTCCGCTACGGCTTCTTCGAAGGGCTGGCTCCGGCAGCGACCAGGCGCGACGTGTGCTCTCGAAAGACCGCCAGGCGACAACGCTTGATGTCTTCGTCTTTCTTCAGGCTGAAGGCCAAGGCGAAAGTGCGGGTCTCGCCCGGGCCGAGCGTAGTCAGAGGTTTCGCGGGGCGCTTTTCGTTCTCCGCCGCCTCCGTCATATCGGCTGCGCCAATGAGCGGTGGCACCGAAATCCACGACTCCTTGCGCGGGATCTGGAGTCGGACAGTGGCTACATGGATGCGAAACGGTCTCTGGGCCTCGTTTTTTACCTCGACCGACAGGGTAACCAGCTTTCGCTCGGGATCGAGGGGCGCCATAATTTCGCTCTCAGTTACCTGCCTGACTTCAGCCGTGAGCCCGTTGGGCAGACGGGTCAGAGCCGGAGGGTCCACGGGCACAGTGCCCCGGAGAACCGTATAGCTCAACTGCAGGGCATTGAGCGGCACACTGACAGGTACGACAAAGGCGACCACTAGCCGGTCGATTTCGAGAACGGTGAAGCTGAAATCTCCGCCATACATCGACGCGCAGACCCCCTTGAACTTTCCCCCTTCGCGCTCGAGGTCAATGGTGCCCAGGCAATAACTACCGTCGGCGTCGGCTATGCCGACCGGCTCAAAGACCTCGCTGCTGGTGCTGACGAGCACCAGATTGTCGTCCTCAACGGCCTGGACTGAAGGGGCAATCTGCAATCGAACCGTGACAAACCGGGTGCCTTCTTTCGGCTTGGCCGACTCGGACAGCCCGAGGTTGAGCTTGGTCTTTTCGCCGGCCGTGACCGCCCTGACGGATACCGGCGCTGTCTGGGCGAAGGCGGTCAGGCCCGCAAGCACAAGCAGTGTAACCACGACGGCTGGGGGGGAAAGATTCTTGGCGCCAGCGAGATGCATTGTGCGGCTCCTTTCAGGCTGGTGAGCAACAGTCGTCAGTGCACCGCAGCGGCCGTGTCGGCAGTCGCGGCCCGCCTGTGGCCATTCACTTCCTCCCACGCCTGCGGGCTGCGGAGCAGCTTGAGCACCAAGGCGGTGTGGAGGGCGTGGCCGGCGCGGCAGGCGACGACCTGGCCGATGACCGGGTGGCCGAGCAGGGCGAGGTCGCCGATGAGGTCGAGCGCTTTGTGTCGGCAGAACTCGTCGGGGTAGCGCAGGCCGTTGCCGTTCAGCAGGGAGTCGCGGGTCAGCACGACGGCGCAATCAAGCGTGCCGCCGCGGATGAGTCCCATCTGGCGGAGCTTTTCCACCTCATCGTAGAAGCAGAAGGTGCGGGCGCGGCTGAGCAGTTGGGCGAAGCTGTGCCCGTTGAGCACGAAGTTGAGCCGCTGGCGGCCGATGAGCGGGTGGGAGAAATCAATCGTGTAGTCGATGCCCAGGCTGGCGGCGCCGTTGGCGGGATAGATGCCGATGGCGCGGTGGCCGGGCGTGCCGGCCTGGCCTTCGCTGACTTCGACCGGCTGGAGAATCTTCCAGTAGCGGCGACGCCGCCGCTGGCGCTGGCGCCCGGCCGCGGCCAGCAGATCGACGAAGGGCCGCGCGCTGCCGTCCAGGATGGGCACCTCGAGGTTATCCAGCTCGGCGTACACGTTGTCGACGCCGCAGGCGTAGAGCGCCGCCAGCAGGTGCTCGGTGGTGGAGATAAGAACACCCTTCTTCATCAGGCTGGTGGCGTAGCTGACCCGGGCGATGTTCGCGGCGCGGGCCTCGACTTCGAAGCCCTCAAGGTCAGTGCGGCGGAAGACGACGCCGGTGCCCGAGGGCGCCGGGAGGAGCCGGAGGTGAGAGAAAACACCGGTGTGGAGACCAACGCCTGAGGTTTCCACAGGCCGGGCGATGGTGTGCTCGAAAGCCAAGTATCTTTGCTCCAGCGACCAATAGTAGCAGCAACAGTGCCAGAGCAGAAGAAAGTTTGTAACTTATTGTCTGTGAATAACATATTTGAGATTTAAAGTTTTAAACGTTTCTGGCGGTGTGGCAA
>JACPRL010000061.1 GCA_016189965.1 Acidobacteriota bacterium
CACCAGCACTCCGGTGAGGTCGTAGCCGGGCGTGTCAAACGCTTTGCCGCCGACTTCAAGGAGCTGGCCGGTGGGCAGAACTACTTCGAGGCCGAGGATGTGGTTGGTGGTGACGCCGTAGGCGAGCGTGTGCGGCCCCCCGGAGTTTTCCGCCACGTTGCCCCCGATGGTGCAGGCTTTCTGGCTTGAGGGGTCGGGGGCGAAGTAGCAGCCCTGCGGGGCGACGGCCTGGGTGAGGTCGAGGTTGACGACACCGGGCTCGACGGTGGCGCGGAGGTTCGGGAGATCAACTTCCAGGATGCGCTTCATGCGGCTGAAGACGATGAGCAGGCCGCCCTGCGGCGTCAGCGCGCCGCCCGACAGGCCGGTGCCAGCGCCACGGCCGGTGATGGGGAGGCCGTACTGGTTCGCGAGGCGGACGAGGCGGACGACGTCTTCGACCGTGCGGGGGAAGACGACGGCGTCCGGGGCGGCGCGCTCGACCGAGGCGTCGTATTCGTAAAGCAGCAGCTCTTCCGGGCGCCAGAGCACGCCCTCGTCGCCGAGGATTTTCTGCAGCTCTTTGATGAGCTTCTTGTTCACCGCGCGCCCACGGCCTATGGTAGCGCATCTGGGTGGAACTCGTAACTGGTGACTCGAAGTCGTTGTATGACCTCCGCAAGGCGGGTCAGGCCTCCAGCAGGATGCAAGAAAGCGGCGCAATTGGAAGGGCACGGCTTCAGCCGTGCCGAAAAAAAGCTGCGCGCAGCGCAACCGCGGAAGGGGTGGGAGGAAACCCTCGGTGGGTGTCCCCGCCGGTTGGAGGTTGTGCAACCGCTTCTCGTAGCTCGTGGAAGGGCGTGTGCTAGACTGAAGCAGAGCGGGGAAAGCAGATCCCTCGACTGCACCCAGCCCTTTCGCGAAAGGGCTGGGCTTTGCTCGGGATGACACGTTGCTGAGAGGGAGGCGGTGTGGCAAGGGTAGTGGTGGCGCGGGAGTTGCCGCGGGCGGCGATGGAGCGGCTCGAGGGGCGGTTCGAGCTGGAGGTGAACCGCGGGGCGGCGTGGTCGAAGGCGGAGCTGATGGCGCGCTTGGCAGAGGCAGAGGGGCTCATCTGCCAGTTGACGCAGCAGGTGGACGCCGAAGTCTTGAACGCGGGGCCGAAGCTGCGTGTGGTAGCGAACGTAGCTGTAGGATTCGATAACATTGACGTGGCGGCCGCGACGTCGCGCGGCATCGCGGTGACCAATACGCCGGGCGTGCTCGATGAGACGACGGCGGACTTTACCTGGGCGCTGCTGCTGGCCGTGGCGCGGCGCGTGGTCGAAGGCGACCGGCTGGTGCGGGAAGGGAAGTGGAAGGGCTGGGATTTAATGCTGTTGCTCGGCGCAGACGTGCACGGGAAGACGCTTGGCATTCTCGGGCTGGGGCGCATCGGGCGGCGGGTGGCGCGGCGCGCGCGGGGGTTCGCGATGCGCGTGCTCTATAACGACGCGGTGCGCGCGCCGGCGGAGGTGGAGCGAGAGTTGGGCGTTGAGTGGGCGGAGCGGGAGCAATTGCTGCGCGAGTCGGACTTCGTGACGCTGCACGTGCCGCTGCTCCCGGAGACGCGGCACCTGATGGGCGCGCGGGAGTTGGCGCTGATGAAGCCGACGGCCTACCTGATCAACGCCAGCCGTGGGCCGGTGGTGGACGAGGCGGCATTGGCCGAGGCGCTCGCGCGGAAGCAGATTGCCGGGGCGGCGCTCGACGTCTTCGAGCGCGAGCCGGAGGTGCACCCGAAGCTGGTGGGGCTGCCGAACGTGGTGTTGGCGCCGCACATCGCCAGCGCTTCGGTCGAGACGCGAACGCGCATGGCGGTGATGGCGGCCGAGAACGTCGTTGCGGTGCTGGAAGGGCGGCGGTCGCCGAATCTGGTCAATGCGGAGGTGTGGGAAAAGACCGTGGCCCGTGGCTCGTGACCCGCGTATCTAACACTGGGTTGTCATGCTGAGCGAAGCGAAGCATCCCTTGAACAACAAGACGCCTGGTGCAGGGGATCCTTCGCTGCGCTCAGGATGACAGGTTCTGGGAAGAGCGGAAGCAGAGGAAGGCACCAAGCACCAGGCACAAAGCAACAAGCGCGAGGGACCAAATGGCGTTTCAAGTCGGGCAAAAGGTGCGATGTAATTTGGCGGGCATACAGGTGGGCGAGGTATTGTTTCACGCGGCGGTGACGGACGCGGTGGGGGAGATTGTGGAGCAGACGTCGGCGGAGCCGCCGCGCTACCGCGTGCGGCTGATGTTCTCCTTCCGCGGCGTGACAGAGGTCGAGGTGGCGGAAGAGCGCATCCGGCCGATGTAGGCTCGCCACAGAGGCACAGACCCACGGAAGTCAATAGCGACAGAAGCGAATGTCCAGGTAACACGCGTTGTCATGCTGAGCGAAGCGAAGCATCCCTTGAACAACAAGACGCCCGGTGCAGGGGATCCTTCGCCCCGAAGCATCGGGGCTCAGGATGACAGGTTTTGGAAAGAGCTCAGGGGAAAGGCACCAAGCACAAGGCACTAAGCAGCAGGCACCAAGCACCAGGCACGAGAACCCACCACAGAGGCACAGAAAACACGGAGGACATCCAGCGTGGAGGTTGCGACGACGACCCCATTGAAGGAGCTGGCGCGGGAGATTTTTCTCGAGGTGCTGGCGGAGGTGGACATCGCGCGCGCCTTTGAGCGCAAGCTGCGCCTGCGCGGCAGCCGGCTCGAGTTCGGACCGGTGTGCGGCGCCGAGGGAGAAGAGAGCGTTGACCTGGCCGCGTTCAAGCAAGTCTGGATCGTGAGCTTCGGCAAGGCCGCTTGGCCGACCTTCTACGCGCTGGTTGACGTTCTCGGCGAGCGCTGGCGGCCGAACCGCGGTGTCGTCGTCTCGAACGCGCCGCCGCAGGCCACCTTCGACGGCTTCATGGCCTACCAGTCCGACCACCCCTACCCGACCGTGCGCAGCCAGCAGGCGGCGGAGGTCATCCTGCAACTCTGCAAAGACGCCGACGAAAAGACGCTGCTCTTCTTCCTGATTTCCGGCGGCGGCTCGGCGATGGTCGAGGCGCCGCTCGACAAAAGCGTCGCGCTCGCCGACCTCACCGAGCTGAACCGCGTCCTGGTGCGCTGCGGCGCTTCCATCGAAGAGATGAACGCCATCCGCAAGCACCTCTCGGCGGTCAAGGGCGGACGATTGGCGCTCGCGGCGGCGAAAGCACACAAAGTGACACTGCTGCTCTCCGACGTCCCCGAAGGCCAGTGGGCGACGATCGCGTCGGGGCCGACGCTCGCCGACCCCTCCACAGTCGAGACCGGCTACGAGGTCGCCGCGCGCTACAACTTGCTGCCGCGCCTGCCTGCCTCCCTCCGCGCGCTGTTCGAAAACAAAAAGCTGCCCGAGACGCCCAAGGAGGGGCACGATGCATTCAAGCGCGCGCAGTGCGCCGTGCTGCTCTCCAATCGCGACGCGCTCCACGCGGCGCATCGAGCCGCGGGCGCGCGCGGCTTCCTCCCCGAGTGCGACCTGGCCTGCGACGACTGGCCGGTCTGGCGCGCCGCCGACTACCTGCTCGAGCGCTTGGCCGAGCTGAAGAAAGAGAACGAAGGCAAGCCCGTCTGCCTGATTTCCGGCGGCGAGCTCAGCTCACCCGTCACCGGCGACGGGCGCGGCGGGCGCAACCAGGCGTTTGTGCTTGACTGCGTGCCCAAGATTGCCGGCCGCGACATCGCCGTGCTGAGCGCCGGCACCGACGGCGTGGACGGCAACAGCCCCGCCGCCGGCGCCGTCGCCGACGGCGAGTCGGCGCTGCGCGCCAGCCGGCTCGGGCTCAACCCGCGCGACTCCTTCCAGCGCTCCGACTCCTACCATTTCTTTGACCGCCTCGGCGAGGCCATCGTCACCGGCCCGACCGAAAACAACCTGCGCGACCTCCGCCTCCTCCTCGCACGTTGATTGAAACCACAGATGAACCGTCCTACGCCAAGGCTTCGGACGGCAGGCACAGATGCACCCAGATGAGAACCGAATCAGCAGCAGCGGTGGGGACGCCCTTCGACTTCGCTCAGGACAGCCGACTTAGCAACACCGCGTCGGCTGGGAGTACTTGCGGGCGAGATGCTGCGCGTAGGAGAAACGTGCTTCGTGCTTCGTGCAACGTGCTTCGGGAAGGGCGAGCCCCAGGGCACCGCGGAGGAAGTGCGAGAAAGCGACCAGCGACCGGTGACCAGCGATCAGCGTGCGGTTGACCAGTTGACCGGTTGATCGGTTGATTGGGGAAGACCGCCTCCCATCACCGGGCCAGGGCCGATCAACCGATGAACCGATGAACCGATCAACCATTTCAGTCTGCCTCCGCGAACTGCGAGACCACGTAAGGCGCCTCCTGCAGGTCGGGCTCGCGGCGCCCGCTCAGCAGCCGCCACCACTCCCAGGCGGCCGAGACGACGACAATCACCACCAGCCCGGCCAGCAAGCCGGTGACGCCGAAGTTCACGTAGTCGTTCAGTATCAGCCGCTCGGCTTCCCGCGCCGCCGTGCCGCTGAGCGCGCCCGAAGCGAGCTGCGCGGCCAACTGCTCGGCGTGCGCCCAGAAGCCGATGCGCGGGCTGGGATGAAACATCTTCTGCCAGCTCGCTGTCATCGTCACGCTGACCAGCCACACCGCCGGCGCGAACGTCACCCAGGCGTAGCGCAGCCGGTGCATCTTCAACAGAATGGTGGTGGCGACGCAGAGCGCCACGGCGGCCAGCAACTGGTTGGCGATGCCGAAGAGCGGCCAGAGGGTATTGATGCCGCCCAGCGGGTCGCGCACGCCCTGGTAGAGAAACCAGCCCCAGGCGCCGACAATCAGCGTGCTGGTCAGCAGCACGCTCGGATACCAGCTCGTCCGCCCCAGCGGCTTCCAGAAATGCCCCAGCAAATCCTGCAGCATGAACCGCCCCACGCGCGTCCCGGCGTCGAGCACGGTCAGGATGAAGAGCGCCTCGAACATAATGGCGAAGTGGTACCAGACGGCGATCAGCGCGTCGCCGCCAATGGTGCTGGAAAAAATCTGCGCCATGCCCACGGCGAGCGACGGCGCTCCGCCGGTGCGGTTGAGCAGCGTCTGCTCGCCCACCAGCCGCGCCAGGTTGTCAATCGTCGCCGCCTGCACGGGGAAGCCCCAGGAGCTGATGGTCGCCGCCGCTTGCTCGCCTGTCTGCCCGACGATGCCGGCGGGGCTGTTGATGGCGAAATAAACCCCGGGCTGGAGCACGCAGGCGGCAATCATCGCCATCACGCCCACGAACGACTCCAGCAGCATCGAGCCGTAGCCGATCATCCGCGCGTGCGTCTCGCGCTGGATCATCTTCGGCGTCGTGCCCGAGCTGATGAGCGAGTGGAAGCCGCTGACGGCCCCGCAGGCGATGGTGATGAAGCAGAAAGGAAAAATCGTCCCGCCGAACACCGGCCCCGTGCCGTCCACAAAGCGCGTCAGCGCCGGCATGTGCAGCGTCGGGCGCACCAGCAGGATGCCCGCCGCCAGCGCGAACACCACGCCCAGCTTGATGAAGGCGCTCAGGTAGTCGCGCGGCGCCAGCAGCAGCCAGACCGGCAGCGTCGAGGCCGCGAAGCCATAAAGAATGATGGCGACCGCCAGCGCGGTGCCCGAGAGCGTGAACACCGCGCTCCAGCTCGGCGAGGCCGCCACCCATTCGCCGCTCACCACCGCGAACACCGTCAGGGCCACGCCGATGGCCGTGGCTTCCAGCACCCGACCCGGGCGCCAGAAGCGCAGGTAGCAACCCATCAGCAGGGCGATGGGGATGGTCATCGCCAGGGTGAAGGCGCCCCAGGGACTGGCCTTGAGCGCGTTCACCACTACCAGCGCCACTGCCGCCAGCAAGATGACCATGATGGCGAGCACCGCAAACAGCGCCACCATCCCGCTCACCCGGCTCACTTCCTCGCGCGCCATCTGCCCGAGCGACTTCCCGTTGCGCCGGATCGAGGCGAAGAGAATCACGAAGTCCTGTACGCAACCGCCCAACACCGCGCCCACTACCAGCCAGAGCGTCCCGGGCAGGTAGCCGAACTGCGCCGCCAGCGTCGGACCGATGAGCGGCCCGGGGCCGGCGATGGCGGCGAAGTGGTGCCCCATCAGCACCCACTTGTTGGTCGGGACGAAGTCGCGCCCGTCCTCCAGCCGCTCGGCAGGCGTGGCGCGCCCGGCGTCGAGCGCCAGCACCCGCGCGGTGATGAAGGCGCTGTAGAAGCGGTAGCCCAGCAGGTAACAGCACACCGCCGCGACCACCATCCAGGTGGCGTTGATGGGCTCCTCGCGCCCCAGCGCAATCGCCC
>JACPRL010000058.1 GCA_016189965.1 Acidobacteriota bacterium
GCTCTACCTATACTACTTCCTGGCGCGGCACGAAGAGCGGCGCTGCCTGGCGCGGTACGGGGAGAGCTACCGCGACTACCTCGCGCGCACCGGGATGTTCTTCCCACGGAGCTGGTTTGGCTGGGTGCCGCAGTGGCTTCCGGAGCGCGGCTCGATACGCGCCGCCGCGCTGGCGGCGAGCTATGTGCTCCTAGTCGGCGCCGCGGTGCTCGTCGGTTTCTGGCTGCGCAGCTACTCGCTGGCCCACGTGGCTTCCTATGCGGAGCGCGACCTCGCAGCGCTTTCGCCGGCACAGCTTCCTGCCAGTCGCCTGCAACAGGCGGTCGAGGTGGCGCTCGGCGACCCGGAAGTCGCCGTGGCGGTGGCAGCGCGCGGCTATGGGCAGGGCGAAAAACTCCTGCTCTACGTGGTGCCGATAGACTGGCGCCTGCCCGATCTGCCCATGGAGGCGCAACCTCGGGGCGGCCACCAGACACCGCCCGAGTTCGACCCCGAGCGGCTGAAGGTGCTGGTCACGCGCGTGCGGCTGCATGACCGCGGCGCCGAAGGGTTGGACATCGTGAAGAAGGCGGTGAAGCGCGAGCCGATTCTGCTGGTCAAGCTCGACCTCAGCCGCCGCGCCGTCCTCAGCCACGAGACTCCACCCGCAACAGTGCGCTGGGGCGACGTCCCCACGCCCTATTTCTGATGTCTGAGGAGGAACCCCGCCTTTCCTCACGCGGGGGTTGAGAAGCTAATTCTTCCAGTGCGGCTGGCGGCGCTCGGCGCACTCCAGGCAGAAGCGCGCCCAGGGAAGCGCCTTCAGGCGCCGCTCGGGGATGGTGACGCCGCAGGCCTCGCAGATGCCGAACACGCCTTCCTCCAGGCGGCCCAGGGCATGCTCGAGCTCGCCCAGAAGGGCGCGCTCGCGCTGGATGGCGCCCACGGCCAAATCCTCCATCAAGGTGCGGGTGGCCAGAGCGTAGTTGTCGTCGGGCACGCGCTCGGCCAGCACCTCCTCGCGGTGCTCCTGCAGGTGGGCCAGCAACTCGGCGCGCTTCGAACGCAGCAGGCGTTCGTAGGCGGCGTGCTTCTTGGAACGGATCTTGGTGGCAACGGCCATGCGGCTTCACCCCCTTTCAGGTCTCGCTTGCCACGCCTATTGATGCAATCAGGCTGCCAGTGGTTGCAGAGAATCGAGTGGGTCAGAAAATATCTGTTGAAATCGCTTCTATCTGATTGATTCACAATCAGTTCGGACACATCCCTCAGGTCAGCGTGAAGCCGCCGTCGACCACGAAGACCTGGCCGGTGATGAACTCGGCCTGGGTGCACAGGAAGAGCACGGTGCGGGCGATGTCGTCGGCAGTGCCGGTGCGCTGGAGCGGTGCCTTACGGATGTAGCTCTGGTCAGGCTCTTCGCCCGGGAACTGGATGGCGCCGGGGGCAACGGCGTTGACGCGGATTCCAGGCCCCAGCGCGCGCGCCAGGCAGCGGGTCAGCATGATGACCCCCGCCTTCGACACACAGTAGGGGATGTAGGACGGCCAGGGGCGAAGGCCGCCGATCGAGGCCAGGTTGACGATTGTCCCTCGGCCGCGCGCCTTCATCCGCCGCGCCGCCGCCTGGGCGCAGAAGAACTGCGCCTTGAGGTTGGTGTCGAGGAAGCGGTCCCAGTCGGCTTCCGTGATCTTGTCCCAGTCGTAGGGCGCGTAGATGCCGGCGTTGTTCACCAGGATGTCAACGCCGCCGAAGCGCTCGGCAGCCGCGGCGATGAGCCGCTCCGCCTCGGCGGGCCGGCTGACGTCCGCCTGCACCATCAAGCCCTGCGAGCCCCGACGCTCAATCTCTTCCACCGTCGCCTGCGCCTCGGCTTCCGAGGTGTTGTAGTTCACCACCACGCGCGCCCCGGCCTCGGCCAGCCTCAACGCGATGGCCCGACCGATGCGCCGCGCGCCGCCCGTCACCACCCCTACCTGTCCCTGCAGCGGTTGTTCCGCCATCGCCCTCCTCCGGATTGACGAGTTTCGCAACTTAGCATAGCTAGAGACTCACGAAAAGCGGCGAAGCGGGTAGAATGGACCGCTTTCGAGGTTTCTCGGAATGGAGCTAACGCTCTATACACGCGGAAGTTGCCATCTCTGCGAAGAAGCCAAAGCGGCGCTCAAGCCGCTGCTGAGGGAGTTCAACTTGGCTTTGCATGAAGTGGATGTGGACAGCCAGCCGGAACTGGCGGCGCAGTTCGGGGAGGAAGTGCCGGTGGTATTCTTCGCCGGGCGCAAGGTGGCGAAACACCGCGTGGACGTCAAGCAACTTCGCCGCCGATTGCAAGAACAGATCCACCACAGAGACACCGAAACCACAGAGAAAGCACAGAGGCCCCGATGAAAGGTGCACGAAGCCCGAAGCTCGATCTGCTGGCCATTGCCGCCCACCCGGATGATGCCGAGTTGACCTGCGGCGGCACCCTCGCCCAGGCGGCGCGCCGCGGCTACCGCGTCGGCATCCTCGACCTCACCCAAGGCGAAATGGGCACGCGCGGCACGCCCGAACTCCGCGCCCGCGAAGCAGCGGCGGCCGCCCGCGCCCTCGGCGTCCACCACCGCGAGAACCTCGGCCTGCCCGACGCGGCGCTCGAGCCGCGGCGCGACTACTTCCTCGCCCTCGCCGCCCGCCTACGCGCCCTGCGCCCGCGCGTCGTCATCCTGCCCTACTGGGAAGGCCGGCATCCCGACCACGTCCACGCCAGCCGCATCGGCTACGAAGCCTGCTACCTGGCCGGACTGCGGAAACTCGACCTCCCGGGCGAACCACATCGCCCGTTCAAAATTCTCTACTCGCTGCTGTTTGACGAAACGATGAAGGCGCGTCCGACCTTCGTGGTGGACATTACGCGGGACTATGCGCGGCGAGCCCGCGCCATCGCCTGCTACCGCTCGCAGTTCGCCGGGCCGCGGATCCAAGGCGGCGTGCACATCCCGCTCACGGGGCTCGAAGAGCAGCTCGAGGCCATCTGCCGCTACTACGGCTTCCTCATCGGCACCCGCTACGGCGAGCCCTTCCTGCAACGGGAAATGATGCGAGTCGACGATGTCCTCCAACTCACCGTCCGCTCCATCTGACCCCTCCGTCCTCTGCACCTTTCCGCCTCCCCTCCCTCCCCTCTTTTTGTCATCCCGAGCGGAGTCCCGACAATTGTCGGGACACAGTCGAGGGATCTGCTTTTCCGTTTTGCAACGGGTTAGCGCCTGACTTGCAAATGCGCCCCGCTGCGCCTACCATAACCGCAGCGCGTCGGCCGCGATGAAAAGCTGCCCCACCTGCAAGGCGCTCTACCCCGCCGATTACGGTGTCTGCCCCAAGGACGGCGCCGTGCTCCGCCCAGTGACCGAGCTCGAAGAAGGCGCCGTTCTCCGCGGCAAGTATCAAGTCCTGGCGCTGCTCGGTCGCGGCGGCATGGGCGCGGTCTACAAAGCCAAGCACCTGGCGTTCAATGAGCTGTGCGCGCTTAAAGTCGTCAAGTCGGCGCTGCTCGAGGAACCCGAGTTCCTCAAGCGCTTCCGCGCTGAAGCGGTTACCATGCGCCGCCTGCGCCACCCGCACGCCGTCCAGGTGCACGACCTCGACGAAACCGAAGACGGCCGACCTTTCATCGTGATGGAGTACGTCGAAGGGCAGAGCCTCGACCGCGCGCTCGCCGAGGACGGCCCACTCGACTCCGCGCGCGCCGTCGCCATCGCCGCGCAGGTCGGCTCGGCTCTCGCCACCGCGCACCAGCTTGGCATCATCCACCGCGACATCAAGCCCTCGAACATCCTGCTGGCCCGCGCCCCGGACAGCGCAGAAGCGGCCAAGGTGCTCGACTTCGGCGTGGCCAAGGTCAAGGAGCAGGCC
>JACPRL010000001.1 GCA_016189965.1 Acidobacteriota bacterium
GAGGATCTCCGTGCCGTGACGGGCGATGCGACGCTGGCCGCGCAGGTGAAGCGCGACTATCGGGGGGCGAGGCTGGAGGCGAAGACGCGGGCGCTGCTCGATTACGCGGTCGAGGTGACGCTCGACGCAGCGAGCGTGCGCCCGGAGACGATTGAGGCGCTGCGGAAGGCCGGCTGGTCGGATGAAGAGATTCTGACCGCGACGCACATCATCGGCTTCTTCAATTACTACGCCCGGCTGGCCGACGCCCTCGGCGTCGAACCCGAAGACTTCATGACGAAGGACCTCAGCGGCTAAAGCCGGCTTCCTTTTTGGCAGCTTTTCAGCCGGGTTCAAACCCGGCCCCGACATGGAGCCAGACGGTTTCATGGTGCAGCGTGAGGAGAGAGAATCTCAGATTTGAATTTGAGATTTCACAGCACGGCTCACGAGCCGCGCAGGAAGGCGTCGTACTCGGGGGTGCCGCGGGTGAGCTGGGGGTCGAGGGGGATGCCGAGGGCGTCGGCGATGCGCGTCGCCAGGTTGAAGAAGCCGGCGAGCAGCACCACGGCGAGAATCTGCTCGTCGGTGAGGCCGTGCTGGCGGAGTTCGTGAACGTCTACTTCCTTCATCTCCCAGGGCGTGCGGGTGAGCTTTTCGCTGAAGGCAAGCAGGGCGCGGGTGCGGGGGTCGAGCGCGGCCTGGTGCCAGTCGGTCTTGATGGCTTCGACGAGCTTGTCGTCCTGGGTGAGCCGACGCAGAAACTCTGCGTGGGATTCGGTTCAATAGTGGCAACGGTTCAGGGCGCTGACGACGGTGGCGATCATCTCGCGCTCTTCCGGCTGCAGGGCGCCGCCGTGGTAGACGGCGCCGCTCAACTGCGTGTAGGCGCGCAGGGCGGTGGGGTTGAGGCTGAGGGCGCGGCGGATGTTGGGGACAAAACCGTAGAGCTTCTGGCTGGCGTCGTAGATGGCCTTGAGCTCGCCGGTGGCTTCGGGGTCGGGGATGGTTCGAATCCATGTCATGTTGGCCTCCGGGAAGTGCGCGGGTCGTGCGGCGACAGTACGGCGTATGCCGGGTGCGCGCGGTGAACTACGAGTTTGTGCGGATACGGGCCGCTGGCTTCAGTTGTCCCGGCGCGCATCGTTTCGAGCCGCGTGTCTCGCCTCCTGTCGCCGCGGGCTGGCTTGGAGGGGTAGGATATAAGGGCGGCAGGAAAGGTCAATGGATTTGCTGCGCCAGGTCGAAGAGGCCATCCGGCGGGAGCGGCTGCTCGCGCCGGGGAATCGGGTGGCGGTGGCCTGCTCGGGCGGCGCCGACTCGGTGGCGCTGCTGCGGCTGCTCTACGAGCTGAGGGACAAGCTCGGGCTGCGGCTGTTGGTCGCGCATCTCAACCACCAGCTCCGCGGCGCCGACGCCGACGCCGACGAAGAGTTCGTTCGTCGGCTGGCCGGGCGGCTGGAGCTCGAATTCCTGGTCCGCCGCGAGGACGTGGCGGCTCGAGCGCGGCGCGAAAAACAGAACCTGGAAGAAGCGGGTCGCCAGGTGCGGTTTGAGTTTTTTGCCTCGCTCATCGCCGGCGGGACGGCCGACGCCGTTGCTCTCGCTCACACGCTCGACGACCAGGCGGAGACCGTGCTGGCGCGCATCGTGCGCGGCGCCGGCACGCGCGGGCTCGCCGGCATTTATCCCGTGGTGGAGTGGGTCTCCGCCCCTGGACCCACGGGCAGGAGCCCGTGGGCTGAACACAGAAAAACTTTGTTCGTGCGACCGTTGCTGGGAGTCCGACGGGCGGAACTCCGAGATTATTTGGATTCCTTGCAGCAGCCCTGGCGCGAAGATGTTTCGAACCTCGAACGGCAACGCCTGCGCAACCGGCTCCGCCTCGAACTCCTCCCGCAGTTGTCCCGCGTGGCGGGCGCGGCCGCCATCGAGCACCTGGCGCGGCTGGCCGACCACGCCCGCCAGGAGGAGAGCTTCTGGGCCGCATACGTCGAGGAGCGTTTCCGTGCCCTGGCGCGCAAGACCGAAGAGGGCTGCGAGCTGGCCGTGTCCGACCTGCTTGCTCCCGCGCTGCTGCCGGTTTCGCTCGCGGCGCGGCGCGAGCGCGAGGCCCAGCGGGCGGTGGCGCGGCGGCTGGTGCGCCGCGTCCTGGCGGCTGTGCGGGCTCGTCCCGCGGGGGCAGGCCTCCCCCTAGGGGGCAGGGGAGAAATGCGTGGAGAACGCGTTGCCACGCATGAATCGGCCATCCCAGGAAAGCTCCTGACCGCGGGAGGGGAGCTTCGGCGCATCACGCAAACGCACGTGGAAAGTGTCCTGCGGCTGGCTGAGGACGGCCAGAGCGGCGAGCGTGTTGTGTTGCCCGGCGTCGAAGTCGAGCGCCGCTTCGACACGTTGGTCTTCCGGCCGGCCGGCGCGGCGGCAGCGCGGCGGGTCGCCGCGGGACCCTACGAGCTCGAGGTTGAGGGCCCGGGCGAGCTACGCCTCCCCGACGGCCAGCGGCTCTCGTTCAAATTAGTTGCCGCCAGCGAACTCGAACCGGGCTATAATCAGCGGAGGAACAGCGCTGATGCGGCGCGGGCGGTTTTCCCGCTGCGGGTGCGCAACTGGCGGCCGGGCGACCGCTTCCAGCCCGTCGGCGCCACCCGCCGGAAGAAGCTGAAAACGCTCTTCCAGCAAGAGCGCATTCCTGCCGGCGAGCGGGGGCGCTTGCCCCTGGTGCTGGTCGGGGGCGAAATTGCCTGGGTGGCGCGGCTGGGCGTGGCGGCCGCCTTCCGGCTTTCGCCAGCCAGCCGCACGGCGCTGGCGATTGAGGAGAAGCGCGAAACGTGAATCAGCTCAAAGTCATCCACCGGCCGGACGCGATTGCCCGCCGCGTGCGGGCTCTGGGCCGGGAGATCAGCCGCGACTTTCGCGGCCAGACGCTCGACGTCGTCGGGCTGCTCGACAACGGCTTCGTCTTTATGGCCGACCTGGTGCGCGCCCTCGATCTCCCTGTCCGCACCCACTTCATCCGCACCGTTACCCAGGACACCAGCGACCCCACCACGGGTAAGCCGCGGAAGGAGATTTTCTACACCCCGGAAATCGAAGCCGCCGGCCGCAATATCCTCCTGGTCGACGGCGTCCTGCGCACCGGCATCACCACCGACTTCCTGCTGCGCCGCATCAGCCTGCGCCGGCCGCGCGTGGTGAAGACCGCCGTGCTGCTCGATAAGCCGGTCGAGCGCCGCGTGCTGCTCGAACCCGACTACTACGCCTTCCGTCTTGCATCTAATGATATTGTGATCGGCTACGGGCTTTCTTGGGACGGGCTGCACAGCAACCTGCCCTACCTGGGCAAGCTGGTGCGCACGCACCGGCCGGCCCGGCGCCGGTCGGCCCGGCGGCAGAAAGCTCGACGCAGGAGGAAGTAAGGTCCGGCCGCAGGCCGGAGAAGGGGACCCACGGTGAACTCAACGGCGCGCAACATAGCCTTCTGGCTGGTGCTGATCGTCGCAGTGGTGTTTTTGCTCGTGATGCTGAACTCCAGCATTGGCACCCACGTCCAGGAGCTTTCCTTCACGCAGTTTATGAACAAGGTGGAAGCGGGCCAGGTGGCGCGGGTGGAGATCCAGGGCAACCAGGTGAAGGGCGAGTTCAAGGACACGACCAAGTTCAAGGCCTTTATCCCGCTCGAGTACAAGGAAATCTACCCGACGCTGCGGCAACAGGGCGTTGAGATCAGAGTGAAGGACGCCTCCGGCGGCTCCTGGTTTGCCTGGAGCGTCAACCTCCTGCCCATCCTGCTCTTGATCGGCTTCTGGGTTTTCATCATGCGGCAGATGCAGGCCGGCGGCAACAAGGCGCTCAGCTTCGGCAAGAGCCGCGCCCGCCTGGTCGGCACGCAGCAGAAGAAGGTTACCTTCAAAGACGTTGCCGGCGTGGAAGAGGCCAAGGAAGAGCTGCAGGAAATCATCGAGTTCTTGAAAGACCCGCAAAAGTTCCAGCGCCTGGGCGGGCGCATCCCCAAAGGTGTCCTGCTGGTCGGCCCGCCGGGCACCGGCAAGACC
>JACPRL010000002.1 GCA_016189965.1 Acidobacteriota bacterium
ACCCAGGGCTGGCCGCCGACTTGCGCCACCGGTTCGCCGACCGCCCGCAAGTGCACGTGTTGGAAGCGGACATCCTTCAGCTTTCGCTCCCGGAGTTGGCCCGCGAGCACGGCGTCACCCACTGGCGCGTCTATGGCAACCTGCCCTACTACATCACCTCGCCCATCTTGCACTGGCTGTTTGACGCCATCGCTGTGGTGGCGGACATCCACGTGGTGGCGCAGCGCGAAGTCGCCCAGCGGCTGGCCGCGCCGCCGGGCCGGCGCGACTACGGCTACCTGTCGGTGGTGACGCAGTTCCACACGCGGCCGCAAATCCTCGCCGCCATTCCCCGCGGCGCCTTCCGCCCACCGCCGCAGGTGGAGTCGGCGCTGGTGCGGCTCGTCCCGCCGGGCGAGCAGGCCGCGCTCCGCATCAGCCAGCCGCAGGAGTTCCTGCGCTTCGTCGCTGCCTGCTTCCGGCAGAAGCGCCGCACCCTGCGCAGCAACCTGCGCGCCGCCTACGGCGCCGCCGCCGTGGAAGAAGCGCTGGCGCAGATGGCCCTGGCTCCGCGGGCGCGGGCGGAGGAGCTTTCGCTTCGAGCGCTCGCCCAGCTCTACCACCGGCTGACGCCGCGGCCAGGCGTCGTTGTGCGCTCCGAAGGCGTGTGATAGCATCCGCGCCGCCGCGCTGACATGGGCCAGCCTGACCAAGAGACCCTTCGCTCCGCTCCGAACGACACAGAGGAAAGACCTTCCCGTCGCGTGCGCATCCGCGCCTTCGAGCCGGAGGATTTCGAGGCGGCGTATCGGCTCGACCAGACCTGCTATCCGCCGGGCATCGCCTACTCGCGCAACGCGCTGCGGGAATTCCTCCGCCTGCCGGGCGCCCAGCTCTGGGTGGCGGACGAGGAGGGTGAGCTGCTCGGGTTCGTGATTGTGCGGCGCGTGGGGCGCGAGCGCGGCCACGTTATCACGCTGGACGTCGCGCAAAGCCGCCGGCGCCAGCGCATCGGCACCCGGCTGCTGGCGACGGCGGAAGACTGGCTGCGCGCCCACGGCGTGCGCCGCGTGCGGCTGGAGACAGCGGTGGACAACGCCGCCGCCCTCGCTTTCTGGCAGAAGAGCGGCTACGAGACCACGGGACAGCTCCGCCGTTACTACCTCGGCCGCCTGGATGCCTATCAGATGGAAAAGAGGCTCGACTGACGGATGACGCTCTGGCAGGCGATTGTGCTGGCGGTGGTGCAGGGGGTGACCGAATTCCTCCCCATCAGCTCGACCGCGCACCTGGTGCTGGTGCCCTGGCTGCTCGGCTGGCAAGACCCAGGGCTGACCTTTGACGTCGCCCTGCACGCCGGCACCCTCGTGGCTGTGCTCCTCTACTTCGCCCGCGAATGGACGGCGCTGCTCACCGGCGCCTTCCGCGCCGGCATGCACCGCCTTTGGGCAATCAAGGCTGAGAACCCATTTGCGGGCGAACTGAATCTTCCCCGCCCATCGCCCTTGCCGCGCTCGGTGGAGCTCAATGCGAACATGCTGCTGGTCATCGCCGCGGCGACGCTGCCGGGCGCGCTGGCGGGTTACTTCCTGGAGAGCTACGCCGAAACCGGCTTCCGCCGACCGGCGCTGGTGGCGGCGGCGCTGATAGCCGTGGCGCTGCTGATGTGGGTGGCCGACCGCCGGCGTACGCTCGTTCGGCGAGTGGACAGCATCGGCCTCGCCGACGGCGTCATCATCGGGCTGGCGCAGGCGGTGGCGATTATTCCTGGCACCTCGCGCGCCGGCATCACCATTGCGGCCGGAATGTTCCGCAACCTGACGCGCGAGGCCGCCGCGCGCTTCTCCTTCCTGCTGGCAGCGCCCATCATCGCCGGCGCGACGGCCAAAGAAGGGCTCGACCTGCTGCGCGACGGACTCCCGGCCGGCACCAGCGCGGCCGACTTCGCCGTCGGCTTCGTCGTCTCGGCCGCCGTGGGCTACGCTGCCATCGCTTTCCTGCTCCGCTACCTCGAGGTGCGGACACTAAAAATTTTTGTTGCCTACCGGCTGGCTTGGGGGGTTATAATCCTCGCGGTCGAGTTCCTCCGCTCGTCCGCTTAACGCAGCGCCGGGTGCGGCACCTTCCCCGGTGTCCGCCCGGAGCCGTTCAATCGGGATGCAGTTGGAAGACTGCATCCCGATTGCTTTTTTGAAGGAGCGAGCGGCAATGAGCATCCTGGCACCAAGCACGAACAAGCGGCTGAACGAGCTGGTCGGCTTTCTCTGGTTGGTCGCGGCCCTGTTGGTGGGGTTGAGCCTGGTGAGCTATTCCCCGCTCGACCCCTCGCTGAACACCGCCGCTCCGCCCCAGTCGCCCCCGGCGCAGAACTGGATCGGCATCGTCGGCGCCTACCTGGCCGACGTGCTCCTGCAGGCGCTGGGCTGGGTCGCCTTCTTGCTGCCCGTGGTGCTGCTGGCGCTGGCCTGGCAGTGGTGGCGCAGCCAGCCGGTGGAATCGTTGCTGGCGAAAACGGTGGGCGTGCTGCTGCTCATCCTCTCGCTCGCTGCCCTGCTCGCGCTGGCGCCGGCGCCGATGGCTTTGGGGCTCCTGCCCGCCGGCGGGCAGCTCGGCGTGCTGCTGGCGCTCGGGCTGACCCACGTGCTGAATGTTCCCGGCGCTTTCATCATCAGTGTGGCGGCGCTCGTCGTGGGCGCCTACCTCGCCAAGCCGTTCTCACTCGGCAGCGGCACCAGCCGGCTCGGCGCAACCGCGACCGCGCTGGCACCGCTCGCGGCGCGGCTGCGCGGCTGGCGTCCTTGGCGCCGCGAGCCCAAACCGGCCGAACTCCCGGCGATTGTAAAGCCGGCGGCGCCGGCGGCCGTCCGGCGAGCGACGGACGTGAGCGCGCCGGCCGAGCTGCCCACCGCGCTGCCTTCGCAGACCACCCGCCCGCAACCGGTCCCGGAAGATGAATGGGGCGAAGCCGAAGAGGAAGAAGAAACCGGAGCGCCGCCGCGCACGAAGCCGGTGCCGGTGGCGCGCCCGCGCTACCGCCTGCCCTCGTCCGCGCTGCTGCGGCCGCCCGAGCACGTCCGGCTGCCCAACGAAGAGGAGCTGCAACAGCGCGCGGAAACCTTGCGGCAGAAGCTGGAGGAGTTCGACGTCCGCGGCGAAGTAGTGCAGATCAATCCCGGGCCCGTCGTCACCACCTTCGAGTTCCGCCCCGAAGCCGGGGTCAAGCTGAGCCGCATCACCACGCTGGCTGAAGACCTCTGCCTGGGGCTGCGGGCCGAGTCCATCCTCATCGAGCGCATCCCGGGCAAGTCCACGGTCGGCATCGAGGTGCCGAACGCGCAGCGCGAAATCATCGCCCTGCGCGAAATCATCGAATCGCAGGAGTTCGCCGCCTCCTCCTCGAAGCTCACCATTGCGCTGGGCAAGGATTTGAGCGGGCGCGTGCGCGTGGCCGAGCTGGCGCAGATGCCCCACCTGCTCATCGCCGGCGCCACCGGCACCGGCAAGAGCGTAGCCATCAACTCGATGATCATCTCCATGCTCTACAAAGCCGCGCCCGAGGAGGTGAACTTCATTCTCATTGACCCCAAGCGGCTCGAACTCGGCCTCTACGAGAACATCCCGCACCTGTTCACGCCCATCGTCACCGACACCAAGCTCGCTGCCAACGCCCTGCGCAACGCCACCAGGGAGATGGAGCGGCGGCTGAAGCTGCTGGCGCGCTTCGGCGTGCGCCACCTCGACCAGTACAACCAACACTTCGCCGACGACGACCTGCGGCCCGGCGTGGGCGAAGACGGCGAAGAGATCACGCCCCTGCCCTACCTCATTATCGTGATTGACGAGCTGGCCGACCTGATGCTGATTGACACGCCCAACGTCGAGGAGTCCATCACGCGCCTGGCGCAGATGGCCCGCGCCGTCGGCATTCATTTGATTCTCGCCACCCAGCGGCCCTCCGTCGACGTCATCACCGGCCTCATCAAGGCCAACTTCCCTGCGCGCATGTGCTTCCGCGTGGCCACCAAGGTGGACTCGCGCACCATCCTCGACTCGAACGGCGCCGAAGCGCTGCTCGGCAAGGGCGACATGCTCTATCTCCCCGCCGGCTCGGCCCGCCTCCACCGCCTGCACGGGCCGCTGGTCACCGAGAGCGAAATCGTCCACGTCTGCGACTTCTGGCGCGCCCAGGGCCGCCCGCACTACCACGAAGAGTTCCTCCGCTTCCCCAAGGAAGCCGAACGCGAGGCCCCGGAAGAGTCGCTCGAAGTCGACGACGAGCTTTACGAAGAGGCAGTGCGCATTGTCTGCGAGGTGGGCAAGGCCTCCACTTCCACGCTGCAGCGCCGCCTGCGCATCGGCTACGGCCGCGCTGCCCGCCTCATCGACATGATGGAGCAGGAAGGCCTGGTCGGCCCGCCCGACGCCTCGTAGCCCCGCGAAGTCATCCGCAAGCGCGACGCCCTGAAAGTCTGAAGCGGTTGATCGGTTGATCGGTTTCGTGTTGGACGAAGCTCACTGACGCTCTAACTACTAACCAAGCGCTGTCATTCCGAGCCCTTGCACGCCTTGGCGGCGAGGAATCTGCTTTTCTTCGTGCACCCTGAAACAGGAATCCGTCCACATCCCCTCTGGCAGCCCCTTTACCAATCAACCGATTAACCGATACACTAATCAATCGTCCAGCCTGTGCCGGGGTAGCTCACTGGTAGAGCGCGGCCCTGAAAAGGCCGGCGTAGGCGGTTCGATTCCGTCCCCCGGCACTTTTGTTTTTCCCTCAAAAAACAAAAGTGCCCTGAGCGCAGTCGAAGGACACCACCAACGAGGATTGGGCCAGCCCGGCGGTTCCCTTCGACTCCGCTCAGGGTCTTCGACGATTCCGTCCCCCGGCACCATTCTCTGGCGCAGCAAGAGAATGGTGTCCTGAGCGCAGTCGAAGGGCACCACCAACGAGGATTGGGCCGGCGCAGGCGGTTCCCTTCGACTCCGCTCAGGGTCTTCGACGATTCCGTCCCCCGGCACCAGAAATTTTCCTTCAGCACATCCTTGTCTCCGTGCATTGACTTGCCCGTAACGGCGGCTTAGGATGGCCGCGTCAGTCGAGTTCCCGCCATGATTGGCAAGACGCTGGGCCACTACCGCATCGTCGAAAAGATCGGCGCCGGCGGCATGGGCGAAGTCTACCGCGCCCAGGATTTACACCTTAGCAGGGACGTAGCCATCAAAGTCCTGCCGGCGGGAATGCTGGCGGACGAGCAGGCCCGCAAGCGCTTCCGCAAAGAAGCTGAGGCTCTCTCCAAGCTGAATCACCCAAACATCCAAACGGTTCACGACTTCGACACGCAGGAAGGGATGGATTTCTTGGTGGTGGAACTGGTGCGCGG
The DNA here is from genome assembly GCA_016189965.1 of Acidobacteriota bacterium. Classification (GTDB taxonomy): domain Bacteria; phylum Acidobacteriota; class Terriglobia; order Acidiferrales; family 2-02-FULL-67-57; genus JACPRL01. The sequence goes on from JACPRL010000002.1 coordinate 5,361, forward strand.
ACCCACTC
>JACPRL010000062.1 GCA_016189965.1 Acidobacteriota bacterium
GCTCTATCCCCAGTTCGGCACGGAGCCCAACGGCTACTACATCCCGCCCCGCTGGGTCCCCACCGACTACCTCATCCAGATGTTCGGCCCCGGGGTCCTTCACGCCATTGAAGCCTACGTTTGCCCCTCGCGGCGGCTGCTGGCTTTGTTCCAACTCTTCCGGGCCGCGCAGAAGATCATTTTTCGGTTCAAAGTGATCGAAGGGGAGAAGGTCGGTGAGAGCGAGGTCACACTGCCCGACGGGCGGAAGAAAACTCTGGAGATTTTCAATGACACGGCCATCGGCTACGACGCCAAGGACCGGGAAATCATCCGACTCACGGTAGAAGAGCCGATCTTTGAGCGAGCTAAGCAGTACTACAACAGTATTTGAAGGCAAAGAGAATGAAAACTGAACTTCTGGAACTGGCCCCGCTGCTCGCGCGGCGCGATCTCTGGTTGCTCGTCTCCACGGCCTCGCTGGACCCCTACCACCGTGAGCGCTTCGCGTTGCTGCGCGACCCGGACTTCCGCCGCCGCGCCCTTCAGGCCGCCAGCCTGGTGACGGAGGAACAGCCGCCCTTCGACCTGGTTCCGGGCGAGATCCATCCGCAAGAGCTCTCCCTCCCACGCCTGTTCTACGCCCTTGACGACGACTGGGCCGGCCTCGAGCCCGCCTATCGCCAGCTCTTCGGACTCACCGCCGTTTCGACCAGTTGCCCCCCGTGCGAAGTCGAGTATGAGCCCAACCCGGACATTACCTATCGCGCGCAGCGGATGGCCGACATCGCCGGCTTCTATCAGGCCTTCGGTTTGCAAGTCTCGGGCCACGCCGGCGAGCGCTTGGACCACCTCACCGTGCAAGCCGAATTCCTCTACGTCCTCCTCGCCAAGGAGGCAGCGGCCCGGGAAGAGGAGAACGTGGAGGCGGCGGAGATTTGCCGCGAGGCGCGGCGCAAATTCTTTGAAGAACACGTGGGTTGGTGGCTGCCGGCTTTCTCTCGATTGCTCTCTCGGGTCGCCCCCGCGCCGTTCTACCGCGAGCTGGCCTCCCTGACCGCTTCCCTCTCCGCCGCCGAAAGAGTCGCCCTGAGCTTGCCTCCCTTTCAAGTCCCTCACGCGCCCAAGCCGGCACCGGCGGAGTCGGCCGGCGGCTGTTTCGGTTGCATGGGAGCCTGAGGAGGAGAAACCTATGGCACTGACGTCGAAACACGACGTGGCCCAGATCCTCCGCCGGGAAGCCGAGAGCCTCCGCCGGCACGGGTTCACCAACTTCTTCAGCCATCAGTACGTTTGCCTGCTGGCTCAGGTGCTCCGGCCGGAAAAGTGCGAGGGTTGCCTCCTCGGGGACTACGTGCCCGAGGAGTTCCGCCAGGAGGCTTTCCCTTGCCAGCACATCACCCAGGAGACTTGGGAGCGCATCGCTCGAATGCCGGGTCTCCCCGAAAAAGTCGCTGATCGGTTTCTGGAAATTGCCGCGGAGTTGGAGCGAGAAGCGAAACTCGAGGAGTCTCCTGTCGTTCCTCCTGTGACTCGTTAGCTGGGTACGCCGGGATGACGTGTTCCATCTGTGGTGTCCGTTCGACCGAACACCACGCCGTGCGGCGCAACGCCCGGTCGGCTTCGAAGAAACGGCAGGCGGTGGAGGAGGAGTTCCAGTGAAAGCCCTGTGTCTCGAGCAACCGGGCAGAGTTGCCCTGCTGGACGTCGAACCGGCTCAGCCCGGCCCCGGCGACGTTCTCGTCCAGGTGGCCGCCTGCGGCATCTGCCACACGGACTTGCACTATATCGACCACGGCGTCCCCACCTTCAAGACCCCCGTGATTCTTGGCCACGAGGTCTCGGGCACTGTGGCCGCCTGCGGCCCCGAGGTAGATAAATTCCGCCCCGGCGATCCCGTGCTCCTGCCCGCCGTCTTTACCTGCGGCGTCTGCCGCAACTGCCGCACCGGGCGGGAGAACATCTGCGAGCGGATGCGAATGCTCGGCAACCATCTCGACGGCGGTTTTGCCGACTACGTTGTGGCGCCGGCCAAGGACTGTTTCCCGCTCCCGCCGGAGATCCCGCTGGCGGAGGCGTGCCTGATCGGCGACGCGCTCTCCACGCCCTACCACGCCGTCAAGCACCGCGCCCGGGTTCGCGTCGGCGAGACGGTGGCGGTGTTCGGCTGCGGCGGCGTGGGCATCAACGCCGTGCAGTTCGCGGCCCTCGCGGGCGCGCATGTGATCGCGGTGGACATTGACGACCGCAAGCTGGAGTGGGCGCGCCGCTTCGGCGCCCGCGACACCCTCAATCCACGCAGCGTCGAGCGCGTGGAGAAGGAGCTCAAGAAGCGCACCAGGGGCGGCGTGGACATCGCGATGGAGGTCATTGGCAAGCCGGAAACGCTGCGCGCCGCCTACGACTCGCTGCGTCCCGGCGGGCGGCTGTGCGTGGTGGGCTACTGCGCCGAGCCAGTGACGCTGGCCTTCTCCAAGACCATGTTCTTCGAGCTGGAAATCGTCGGCAGCCTCGGCTGCCGGCCGGGCGATTACCCAGAGCTGATTGAGCTGGTACGCAGCGGGCGGGTGCAGCTCGAGCCGCTGGTCACCGGCCGCTATCCCCTCGAGGAAATCTTCCAGGGCTTCGAGGCGTTGCGCCGCGGCGAAGGGCTGCGCGGCATTGTGCTGCCCGGCGAACGGCGAGCTGCGTGAGCGAAGGAGCCACCTGTGCGCTACTTTGAGACCCAAGCGGCGGAGGCGCGGCAGTTCCAGTTCCTGCTCTACTACAAGGCTGACAGCGTGGCGCGCATCACCATCAACCGGCCTGAGGTCTATAACGCCTATAACACCCCCTGCCTCATTGAGTTGCGCGACGCCCTCCGCGACGCCGCCTTCGACGACCAGGTGGGTGTCATCGTGCTGACCGGTGCGGGCGACAAGGCCTTCTGCACCGGCGGTGACGTCAAGGAGTACGCGGAGACCTACACTCGCACGCCGCGCGACTACTGGAAGTACATGACCTGCTTCCAGGAGGCACTCGACGCCATCCGCAACACCGGCAAGCCGGTCATTGCTCGCATCAACGGGATGGTGGTCGGCGGGGGCAACGAATTGAACCTCGCCTGTGACCTCGCCGTCGCCGCTGATCATGCCACCTTTCGCCAGGTGGGCACGCGCGTGGGCTCGGTGGCCGCCGGCGGCGCCACGCAATGGCTGCCCCTCACCATCGGCGACCGCCGCGCCCGCGAGATGCTGTTTCTCTGTGAACCTATCCCGGCGGCCAAGGCGCTCGAGTGGGGTCTGGTCAATCAAGTCGTGCCGGCCGCGGACCTCGACTCGGCCGTCAACACGCTGGCACAGAGGCTGCTGGAAAAATTCCCCGAGTGCTTGCGCTACACCAAGCAACAGGTCAACTTCTGGAAAGACTTCGTCTGGCACCTCACCATCGGACACGCCCGCGACTGGCTGACGCTGCATTTCACCGATGTCGAACCCTACGAGGGCATGACCGCCTTTGTCGAAAAGCGTCCGCCGGATTACCGCGGCCTGCGGCGCCGCGCCGCCGAAGGCGGCTCGAGCGAATACCTCTTCGGGCCGCCGACCAAGACCTGCCCGCAGTGCGGCGCCAAGGGACTGCCGGAGAGTTTCAAACACTGCGGTCTGTGCGGCGCGAAGCTGGAGGCGTGAATGCCGCGCGTGGTGCTGATTACCGGCGGAATGTCGGGCATCGGACTGGCCACGGCGGAGGTTTTCCAGCAGGCCGGCGACACCGTCTCCATCGTAGACCGGCAAGAAACGCCGGCTGGCCGAGAGGTGGTGCGGGCCAGTGGAGGACGCTTCTTCTCGGCCGACGTCCGCGATGGCGTCGCCGCCCAGACCACCGTGGACGAGGTCGTCGGCCGGTTCGGGCGCCTGGACGTGCTCATCAACAATGCCGGCATCAGCCGCGACCATGTGCTCTGGAAGATGAGCGAGGCCGACTGGGACGACGTGGTGGACACGAACCTCAAGGGCGCGTTTCTCTCCCTGCGCGCCGCCGCGCCGATCCTGCGCCGGCAACAGAGCGGCAAGGTGGTGAACGTCGGCTCCATCAACGGGCTGCGGGGCAAGGCGGGGCTGGCGAACTACGGCGCAGCCAAAGCAGGCCTGGTGGCTCTGACACGTGTGGCAGCGCGAGAACTGGGCGCCGCGAACGTCAACGTCAACGCCGTCGCCCCCGGCATGGTGATGACGCCGCTCACCGAGTCGCTGCCGTCCGAAGTGATGGCCGAGGCGCGGCGGGAAGCCGCCCTGAGGCGCCTGGGCCAGCCGCGCGAAATTGCCGACGTCATCTTTTTCCTTTGCTCGGAGCAAGCCCGCCACATCACCGGCCAGGTGATTGTGGTGGACGGCGGGCAGACTGCCTGAAAGGAAGGCCGTGAGCCACGACGCGGAACGCTTTTGGGAGCAAGCCCAATCCTGGGATGAACTGATCGAGCGCTGCCGCCTGCTGCTGCTTGATCCGGTCTTTCCCACCGTGCGGGCCTGGAAGCAGCGGACGGGCGGCAAAACAGTGGGCTGTTTCCCGGTCTACACGCCGCAGGAACTCATCGCGGCGGCGGGGGCCTTGCCGGTGAGCCTGTTCGGGGCGCGCGGGCAGGTGGAGATTGACCACGCCGATTCCCGTATCCAGTCGTTCGTCTGCTCAATCGCCCGCAGCACGCTGGAACTCGGCTTGACCCGGCACCTCGACTGGATGGACGCCTTGGTGGTGCCGTCCATCTGCGACGTGGCCCGCAACCTCTCCGGCGTCTGGCAGCACAACTTCCCGGACCGGCTCGTCTTCTATCTCCACCTGCCCCAGAACGTGGAGTCAGCGGCTGCGGGCGTCTACTACCGCGGAGAACTCGAGCGGTTGCGCCAGGGTCTCATCGAGCTCGCCGGCCGGCCGATTCCCGACGAGGCCGTCCGCGAAGCCATTCGCCTCTACAACGGGAACCGCGCCCTGCTCAGCCGACTCTGCGAACTTCGGGCGACGCGGCCCGAGCAGTGGCCGGCGTCGCACGTCTATGCCCTGGCCGCTGCCGGAAACGTCTTGCCCCGCGACGAGCACACGCAACTGCTCGAACGGGCGCTCGCGCTGGGTGAAGCCGTCTCCCGGCCGAAGCGCGATTGGGTCCGCGTGGTTCTGCGCGGGGCCTTCTGCGAACAGCCGCCGCTCGAACTCCTTGAGGCGTTGGAAGAGGCCGGTTGCGCCGTGGTGGACGACGATTTGCAAATCGGCGCCCGGTTCTTCCTCACGCCAGTGGCCGAGGACGGCGACCCGCTGGCGGCACTGGCCGATGCCTATCGCTTCCAGACGGCACTGACGCCTGTGAACAATCCCGGCCGGCGCTCACGCGCCGACGACCTGCTGCGGCGCTGCCGGGAGACAGCCGCGCAGGGCGTGCTCTTCGCCAGCCCCAAGTTCTGCGAGCCAGCACTCTACGACGCGGTGCTGCTCAAGCGCGCCGCCGAACGCGCCGGCCTGCCCATCCTGGAATTCGAGTACGAGGAGAAAATGACCGTGTTCGAGACCGTGCGCCTGCAGGCGGAGACGTTCGTGGAATCGCTCCTCTTTTTCTCCGAGGTGACGTAATGGCTAGTCCCTACCAGTTCCAGGGCACGGGCCGCGACCTGCAGAAAGACTTGCTGGCCAACTGGTATCGGCGGCTGGAGAACGCGCCGCAAGAGGGCACGCCGGTGGCCTATCTATTCATCAGCGGCAACATCGGCGAGCTACTGCGCAGCTTCGGCTTCGAGCTGGTGTTCCCCGAGGTGAACGCGCTGCAGTGCGGGATCAAGAAGGTGGCGGGCGACTTCATTCTCAAGGCGGAAGACCTGGGCTATTCCTCCGATGTCTGCGGCTACGTGAAGAACGATATCGGCCTGGCCACCAGCGGCAACCGCGGCCCCTTCGGCACGCTGCCCAAGCCCGACCTGCTGGTCTGCAACTATTCCGGCTGCAACACCTACATCAAGTGGTTTGAGGCGCTGGCCGAAATTTATGGCGCGCGTCTCTTCCTGCTCGATGTGCCCTACCGGCGCACAGGGGAGGAAGAGCGCCGGGAGGACATCGAGTACGTTGTGGCACAGCTCGAACAACTGGCCGAGGTGGCGGCCGAAATCACCGGACGTCCCTACGACCCGCACCGCTTGAGCCAGGCCCTAGCCCATGCGCGCGCCGCCGAAGACCTCTGGGTGCGCATCCTGGAAGCGGCCCGACACCGCCCCTCGCCCATTGACGCTTTCTTCGAAGCCGTGTTCTTCATGGCGCCCATCTACGTTCTGCGGGGCACGGCGGAGTGTGTCGAGTACTACCAGGCGGCCTGGAAGGAAATCGAAGAAAGGCTCACCCACAAGCTCGGGCCGGTCAGCGAGGAGCGCTTTCGAGTCGTGCTGGAGGGGCCGCCGCCCTGGCCGCATTTCCGCACCTTCTGGGAGCTGTTCAAGCGCTGGGGCGTGGTCTGCGTCGCCTCGACATACTCCAAGGTGGGCGGCATCTGGGACTTTGGCCTGCGGCACGATCCCGCGCGGCCGCTCGAGAGCCTGGCCGAGTACGCCGTCAACTGTTACACCAACTGGGACTGGACGCTGCGACGCCGGATGCTGGAACGCTATGCGGAGGACTACGGCGCCGATGCGCTGGTCATCCATTCGGTGAAAAGCTGCCGGTCGTTCTCCGTCGGGCAGGCCGACGTGCGCGATTACTTCACCCGAGAGCGCGGGCTGCCTACCCTCTTCCTGGAATCCGACCTGGCCGACCCGCGCTATTTCGCCGAAGCGCAGATTCGCAACCGCATCGACGCCTTCTTCGAGGCGCTCGAACACCGGCGCGCCGCCGTGACGCCGCCGCTGGCGTAGGAGGAGACCGACGATGCTCGTTGCCGGTGTGGACGTCGGATCAACAACTACAAAAGCCACGTTGCTGGACGAGAACAAGCGTATCCGCGCCCGCAGCCTGGTGGATACCGGGGCCAACGTGGTGCGGGCCGCCGAGCGCGCCTTCCGAGAAGCTCTGCGGCAGGCCGGGCTGGAAGAGTGGGACGTCAACTTCACCGTGGGCACCGGCTATGGCCGCTACCGCGTGCCCTTCGGTGACCTGCAGGTGACCGAGATCAGTTGTCACGCCAAAGGCGCCTGCTTCCTTTTCCCCGACACGCACACCATTCTGGATATGGGCGGGCAGGATACGAAGGCCATCCGGGTGAGCGAGCGGGCCGAAGTCAAGGATTTCGCCATGAACGACAAGTGCGCCGCCGGGACGGGGCGCTTCCTGGTGGCGGCGGCGCAGGTCTTGGGGCTTGAGCTGGAGGAGCTGGGCACGGTGTCCGCCCAGGCGAAGAAGCCGCTCAAAATCACCAACGTCTGCACGGTTTTCGTCGAGCAGGAGATCGTCATGCACCTGGCGCGCGGCTGCCGAGTGGAAGACGTGCTGGCCGGCGTGCACTCCGCCATTGCCGGGCGCAGCATCGCTCTGCTGCGCCGCGTGGGGCTGGAAGAGGAAATCACCTTCACCGGCGGGGTGGCGCGCAACGTCGGCATGGTGCGGGCGCTCGAGGAGCGCCTGAAGCTCAAGCTGAACGTTTCCCCGGAATCTCAGCACATCGGCGCCATCGGCGCCGCCCTGTTCGCCTGGGAGCGGGCGGCGCACGGCGAAGCGGGCAAGCAGAGGAACGCGGTCGGCCCGGAAGCCGCCGCCCCCTAAAGGAGAGCGCCAGCGTGAACTACGTCGTCGGCCTGGATGTGGGCACGCGCATGACGCGCGCCCTCCTGCTCGACCTCCACGGCCGCGTCCAGGCTCGCTGCCAGCGGGAGACCGGCGCGCGGCTGGAAACCGCCGCCCAGGCCGTCCTGGACGAACTCTTGCAGCAACAGGAGCTGAAGGCCGAAGACATCGCTTACATCGCCAGCACCGGTTACGGGCGCTACCGCGTGCCGTTTCGCCAAACCCAGATCACGGAGATGACCTGCCACGCGGTCGGGGCGCTCTGGCTGTTCGCGGGAACGCGCACGGTGCTCGACATCGGCGCCATGAACTCCCGCGCCTTGCGGGTGGCCGAGAGCGGCCGCGTCGTTGCTTTCCGGATGAACGACCGCTGCGCCTCAGGCGCGGGGCGCTTCCTGGAGCGGGTGGCGCGCTCGCTCGAGGTCGAGTTGGAGCAGATCGGTGAACTGTCCCTGCGCTCGCAAGACCCTCAACCCATCTCGAGCATCTGCGCCGTGCTGGCGGAAAGCGAGGTCATCAATCACGTCACCGCCGGCAAGGCGGTGGAGGACATTCTGCGCGGGGCGCACAACTCCATCGCCGAACGCCTGGTGGCGCTCGTGCGACAGGTTGGGGCGCAGCCGGAAATCACCCTCACCGGCGGCGTCACCAAGAACGCCGGCATGGTGCGGGCGCTCGAGGAGCGCCTGGGGGTGCGGCTGAACGTCAGCGTGCACTCGGAATACGCCGGGGCGCTGGGCGCGGCGCTGCTGGCCCGGCAGCGCTGGCAACGCCTGCAGAATTCCACGGGCTCCGCGCCGCAGCGCCAGGCGGCTGCGCGGAACCCAGGGACGCTGGAAGCGAAGGAGGAGAGCCATGGACATCGCGATGATGCTGGCCGTGGTTGCTGTGTTGAGTGCCTGGGGGGTCACGGTTCTTGCCATTCGGCGGTGGGGGCCCGGCCGGGCCCGCCGACGGACTCGGTGTCCCAGATCGGGGGAAAGGGCAAAGCTGGTGGTTGAACAGAGGGTAGCGGAATTTGGCTGCATTTCAGTGATTGACGTGGTTTATTGCTCGTTGTTTCCGAGCGCGCCTCTCGGGTGCGGAAAGGAGTGCCTCCGCCGGCTGTAGGTTGTACCTGGCCCGCCCTGAGTGATCTTCTTCCCCCAAGCTCAGCGCCATTCGCCCTGCAGCACAAAGGCGGCCCAGTAGAAAGGCGACCGCCAGCGCTTTTCTTTCAGCATCGACAGTTGGGCGGCCCGAAGAGCAGCAGCCGGAGACAGTCGTTTCTTCCCGAGCAGGTGTCGGTAGAAGCGGACCATCAAGGCAGCGGTGGCCTCGTCCTCGACGTTCCAAAGGCTGACCAGAACGCGCGGGGCGCCAGCGTACATGAACCCCCGCGTCAGCCCGACCAAGCCTTCGCCGTGGATCTGCTGGCCCAAGCCAGTCTGACAGGCGCTCAGTACGACTACATCAGCGCGCAGATTGAGGTTGAAGACATCGTGCAGGCGCAGGAAGCCGTCCTGCGGCTTGCCTTCGGGGTCGACGAGCGAGAGCACGAGCCCGGAAAGTTCGGGGTGAACGCTGTTGAGGAAACCGTGCGTGGCGAAATGCAGCAGGCGGTAGTCGGCCAGGTCCGGACTGGTCGCAGTTGGCTTGCTGGCGCGAAAGTCGAGGGCGGCGTACTGCTCCCCCCGAGCTACCAGCGAAAGAATGTCCTCCGCCTCCCGTCGCGTGAACAGGAGGCGCGGCAAGCCCAAGCCCGACTCAGTTCGCGATAGCCCAGACTCCTGCGCCGAGCGGAGCACGACATCCTCCTCCCCTGGAGCAGTGGCAACCGAGGCGGAATCGGGTTGGCGTGTCGTATCGTCAGTCGGCGTGGAGCGACGCACGCGCTCATCTTTGGAATCGAACACCGGGTCGGCAAGGATCGCCAACATCCTGGCGGGCGGTTGCCGCGAAGAGGACTCCTGGCGCAGAAGAGCCAGCGTGGAGGCCGAAGGAAGTGTAACAATCTCGTGGGTCACCACGAGCGGATCACCGGAACCGACGGGAGCCGGCAGAGCGGAGAACGGTAGAAACTGGAGCACTCCCTCGCCGACAATGATCAACCGTCTACTATTCTTCAGTTCTGACTCCACGGGGCCGAGCAGCAACCGGCTCAACTCACGAGCGGCCTTGTCGTAATCCTCTGCGGATGTCTCCCCCCGCGCGGGCGCGGTCAGCAATTCATAGACGCGGCGAGCGACGCGGTCGATCTCCTCCCGCTTGGGGAGCTCATAACTGGCACTCGAGGCCTGGGTGACGGCCCACAGGTAACTCTTCTCCTCGGTCAAAACATACTCGAGTAAGAGTATGTCAGGCCCGAGGAGCTGTTGTTGAACTTCGGCCAGTGTTAAGGGCTGCGGTTGGGTGAGGGCGGCGTAGCGCGGATTGCTGGCTCGGACCTGGGACTGGACAGCGCCCAGCTCATCTTGAAGTTTCGACAGCTCGCCTGCAAGAGTGGTGGCCTCCTCATCGGTGTGAGGTCCGTGGAGGAGGCGCATCTGACGGTCGGCCAGATTGTTGAGCCGCTGTTGCAGGGTGCGTTCCCGCTCGATGAGTGCAGGGTCGACGCCTTGGCGAATCTCTGCCCGGGCCTCCCGCAAAAGCTCCAGCAGGATGCGGGCGCGAGCGCGTTCACTGGCGTGAAAGCCGGTGGCGGCGTGACCCTGGCCCGGCTCCTGGCGGTGGAGTCGCATCAAGATATTGATGTAGAGCTCATAATAGGGACGCATCCTGCCAAAGTAGCTGGCCCGGAGTTCGGGGCTGGCGATTTGCTTTCGCAGAGATTCCACAATCGTCAGACCGGCTTCAATCCACGCCCGGGCGGGCTGCAAGTTGCCCCGGTCAGCCTCGAGGCGGGCCAGCGAGTAGAGCATCATGGCTTCGTCGCTGCGGCCGCCGATGGTGCGCATGAGGTCAAGGGCCTGCGTGAAGTGGTCGAGGGCCTTTTCCTGTTCGCCCAGGGCCGCATAGGAGCGGCCGAGAACATGGAGCATCTGGGCCTCACCCGCGCGGTCCTGCACAGCGCGCATGAGCGCTACGGCTTGGGCGGCATGGTCGCGCGATTTTTCTGCTTCGCCGGTGGCGTAGTAAAGGACACCGAGGTAGCCGAGGCTATAGGCTTCCATCCGTTGGTTGGGGATAGCCCGGCTGAGCGCGAGGGCCTGCTGGTAGTGTTCGAGAGCCTTGGGGTATTCGCCCAGGGCCCGATAGGTGTGACCGATGTAGTTGAGAATTTCCGCCTCCATGAGGCGGTTTCCCGTGGCCCGGCGGATGGCCAACGTCTGCGCATAGGCCTCGAGGGCTTTCTCTTGATCGCCGAACTGGGCGTAGGCGCGTCCAATCTGGTGGAGGGTGAAGGCTTCGCCGTTTCGATCACCCGCAGAGCGCTGCAGGGGCAATATTTGGTTGTAAATGTCGAGAGCTTTTTGCCATTCACCGAACCCTGCATGCATGTAGGCGACACCGGCAAGCGCCCGGGCTTCTGCAATGCGATCCCCGAGTTCGCGATAGATAGCGGCGGCCTGACTTGCGTAATCAAGCGCTTGGTGCTCGTCCCCCCAGGAGTCGTACAACGAGCCCAGAGACATTAAGGTACGTGCTTCACCGCTGCGATCCTCGAGGGCGCGCCAGAGTGCGAGGGCCTCGGTGTGGGCTTGCAAAGCTTTCTGGTTCTCGCCGGATAAATAGTAAGAGCTGCCGAGGCCGTTCAAGGCACGGGCTTGGCCACGACGGTCTTGGGTGCCTTGCCAAATAGTAAGGGCTTGGGCGAAGTGATCGACGGCCTTGCGGTATTCGCTCAGGCGGCCGCGAAGGCCTCCGAGGTTCATCAGGGTTTCGGCTTCACGGGTGGCATCACCCATCACGCGCCAGTGCGCAAGGGCCTCTTCATATTTTTCAATGGCCTTGCGCGTGGATTCAGCAGTCCCTTGGCGACCCAGCCCGGCGGCCTCCTGGGAGGCCCGCTCCGCGACGAGTTGGCTGCGGTCACGCTCCGTGGCTTCCCGCAGTTCTTCGACCTTGATGATGTAGCGGCCAGGGGCAGCCTTGGCATCGTAGGAACCAACTTCAAGGCGATGCGAGCCTGTAGCTCCGCCAATCCACAAGACACGTTCCGTGCCGCGAGCCCCTGTCGGTGTATCGAAGTGGCCCAAAGGCTGGCCGTCCGGGGCGAACAGCTTCACAATCAAGTCGATTCCCTGTTGCTCAACTGCGACGTGGAGGAACTGGCCTGAGACCAAGGTAAGGGAGTAGGTGTGAACTTCGCCGCCGTGCAAATCGCGCTGCAGCGGCTCGGCCAGCCGGAGTTCAATGGCTTGACTTTCCGCAGGCGGCTCTGCGCTTGTCTGGGCCGCCGCGGTCGCCGCTGGCAACAGACAAAGCAGGACAACGAACAAGAGCAGTTCACGGGGGGTCGGTCGCCGGAACATCGGTTTCCTCCGGGAGAAAAAGGTGCCAGATTCTACACTACCGTCCGACCAGGACGAAAGCGCCCCAGTAGTAGGGGAGGTCGGCTCCGTAGCGCTTCTTCACCCGCCCCCGCAACTCCTGCTGCGCCTTCCGCAGCGCTTCCGGCTTCGACTGCCCGGCCAGCCACTTCTGGTAAAAGAGCGCCATCAACTCTTGCGTTTCGCGGTCGGGCACCTCCCACAAGCTCATCAGC
>JACPRL010000082.1 GCA_016189965.1 Acidobacteriota bacterium
GGTACAAGATGACCGAATCGTCGCGGCAGGGGATGATGAAAGAGCACATCCAGATCGGGCACAAGTACCCGCGGGTGAAGCTCAACACGACGTACTCGTTCGGGCTGGACGACCAGGAGTTCGTGCTGGCATTCGAGTCCGACTACCCCGAAGACTTCCTCGGCCTGGTGATGGAGCTGCGGGAGAGCGAAGCCAGCCGCTACACGCTGCGCGACACCCCCATCTTCACCTGCGTCCACCGGCCCATTGACGAAGTGCTCGGGCTGCTCGGCGGCTAGAAGTGGTTGCACAACCTCCGGCGGTCAAACCTCAGGGGCTTCCCTCGACTCGCGCGGCGGGGACACCCACAGCGGGTTTCCCCGCACTCCTTCCAAGGTGGCGCTGCGCGCAGCGTTTCTTCGGCGGGGCTAAAGCCCCGCCCTGCCAAAGCAGAGGAGGCGCTAGGCGCGGCATCTATTTCAGCACGGCGCTTCGCGTCCCGGTCTTCCCGACTGCGTCAGGATCCTCGCTCGGCTGTCGCCTTGCTTCGAAAAGCGCCAAGAAATTTTTCCCGTCCAGGGGAGACCCGGTGGCAGGTGCCTTTCGGCCTCGCTCAGGACAAGCCACCAGGCTCGGCGGAGTAAAGAGGAATGCCGGGAGGAGCAGGCAAAAGCGGTACTCTATGACAAGCAGGTCCGAGAGACACAAAACGGGGGCTGCGCGCCCGTGACAGACAAGAATGTCTGTCCTACTGACAAACGCAGGGGGCGCGGCGCGCCCCCGAGAGACCCTTCGAGAGACTCAGGCAGGCCGGGTCTCCGCTCCGAAAAGGCGTGAGCCGCCTTGCGGGGGTTATGCAATAATTTCTGGTGCACCCCAATGGCTGAGATGGCCAAACATGCGCGGTTTCCGCTGCCGGTGCGGATTCGGCAGCGGGTGCGGAACGCGCGGAAGCTGGCGCTGAAGGAGCGGGCAAGGAGGATTCTGGCGCGGCTGGATCGCGCCTATCCCGCGGCGAGCTGCGCGCTTACCCACGCCAGCCCGCTGCAACTCCTCGTTTCCACGATCCTCTCCGCCCAGTGCACCGACGAGCGGGTCAACCAGGTCACTCCGAGCCTGTTCCAAAAGTACCGCACGGCGGAAGAGTTTGCGACCGCCAACCCGCGGGAACTCGAGCAGGAGATCCGCCCGACGGGGTTCTTCCGCAACAAGGCCAAGTCCATCCTCGGGGCCTCGAAGATGATCGTCGAGAAATTCCGCGGCCAGGTTCCGCGCAGGATGGAGGAGCTGCTGGAGCTGCCCGGGGTGGCGCGCAAGACGGCGAACGTGGTGCTGGGGACGGCCTACGGAATTGCGAGCGGCATCGTGGTCGACACCCACGTCACCCGGCTCGCCCGCCGGCTCGACCTGACGCGGCAGAGCGACCCGAAAAAAATTGAGCAGGATCTGATGCAAATCATTCCGCGGAAGAAGTGGATCGTCTTCTCCCACCAGCTCATCTGGCACGGGCGGCTGGTCTGCCAGGCGCGCAAGCCGCGCTGCGGGGAGTGCGGCGTTGAAGACCTGTGCTACTCGAAAGACAAAACCGTCTAACAGGATGCTGAAAAAGTCACCCTTTGTCATTCCGAGCAAAGCGAGGAATCAGCTTGTCGGAGGGAACGTGTTGAAGGAAAAAGCAGATTCCTCACCGCCAAGGCAGGCAAGGGTTCGGAATGACACAGGGGCTGGGTTTTTCAGCACCCTGCTGGAGGCTGGAGGCTGGAAGGAGCCGGGCAGACAAGAATGTCTGCCCCACCGTGCGAAAAAGTAGACGCCGGGGAAGGTGCGTACCGCCGAGGGGAGTTTCTGGCGCGTTGGTGCCGGGTTGGGCACGGCGATTTCTCGCGTTGGGCACAGTTAAATCTCGGCCTGGAGCGGTTTCAGGGCGGTGAAGTACGAGTTTTTGCGTTTTGCTCCCGGCCTAGCGCCTTGTCTTTTTTGCCGGTTTGGCCGGTTGGGCCGGTGCGGCAGCGGGGGCGAGGCGGAAGAGGCGCAGGGTGGCGACGCGGGCGTTCTGCTTGATCTGCACCTGGGCGCAGGTGACGCTGAGCAGAGTCGAGAGCGGGTTCTGGCGCCCGCGCAGATACTGGGCGGGCAGCTCGGCGCCAGCGCGCAGCAGGCGCTCGTGGGGCTCGAGCAGAGCCATCTGGTCGTCGGCCAGCTCGGCGCTTTCGTTGAACTCGACCAGGTAGGCGCCGTGCGGCAGCGTCCACCACTGGTAGCGATCCTGCGAATGTTTCGGGTGTGTAGGCATCGGATGCGGTTCGGCGGCCACGTACTCACTGCCGCCGAAATCCACGTTGCCCGTGGGGTCCAGCCGGTGAATCTGTTTGGCGGTCAGGTCGACGGCGTAGGCGTGGACCTGGTGTTTTTCATTGATCAGGTTGCTGATGCGCTGCCGGGCTTCCTTGCCGCTGACGAGTTGCATCGGGCCGGCGCCTCCTGGCTTGGAGTTGTGAGCCGATCGCCCTGAGACGGCTGCCACCCGTTCGACTTGCCTGCCTGCGGCAGGCGCTCTCAGGGTGACCCCCGCCGGTCTGTCGAGAGCTTTTCGCCAACAACGGAAAGCCTTCGGGAGACCGGCGGGGGTCACTATAGCGCGGCGCGAGGCGGGCGTCCAGTGCTGTTGCGACTCTTGCCGCCTCACACGGTGCACGCCGCGATGAGCAGGGGAACCCGGGAAGGGTTCCCCTGCGACCCCCCCGAGGAGGCGCTGCGCGCGACATTTGTTTCGGCACGGCTGAAGCCGTGCCCTTCCGGCCGTACCCTTGCGTCTTTGTGGGCTGGCGTCTTTGTGGCGTTAGCTTTCAGCCACAGAAGCACGTACGAAAAAGCAAGCAGGCGTCGCGCATGGAACCCTGAAGGGTTCCGCTACACCGGCTGCCGCTCCCGCGTAGCGGAAGGCTTCAGCCTTCCACTCACTTTTTTTGGGTTGGAGCGGGGCAGGGTTGTGTCGGTGGTTTGTCGGGGCGCGGCAGCCCTGTGGTATCCTGCGGGCGCGATGCGGGTGACAGCCGAGCAGATCAAAGCGAAGCTCGAGGAGACGGCGGAAGACCAGCCGGTGGTGGCGTGGGGACTGGGCTACGTCGGGCCATCGGTCTATACGGTGTGGAGCGCGACGCTGGTGGTGCTGCTGCTCGGGTTGGCGATTGCCCTGTTCACCTTTCGGAGCGGGCTGGGCGCCGCCGCGGTGGTCGCGCTGGCGGCGTTGGTGTATCTAGTGCTGCGCCGGCGGGTGAAGTTCACCGCCATGGGGGTGACGCCGCGACACTTCATCGCCATTGACATCACCCACGGCGGCAAGTTCCTGCCGCCGGCCCACCAGGGCTTGAGCGCCATCCAGTATCCGCGGCTCATCGAGAAGGAGCTTTCCACCATCCTGCACTACGTGCTGGGCGACGGGACGCTGCACTGGGTGCGCTTCCAGGACTTCCGCGGCTTTCCCGACAACCGCGCCGCCGCCCGCCGCATCCGCCAGGCCGTCCATGAGCTGGTCTACGAACCCCACCTCTACGAAGCCTCCCGCCGCTGAGTGCTAGCCACAGAGGCTCAGAGACACAGAGAAGGCAGGCCGGGGGTGGAACCCTGAAGGGTTCCGCTACGTCGCGTGACGCTCGCGCTGTAGCGGAAGGCTTCAGCCTTCCACGCCAACTCTGCAATGCCTTCTAGGGATTCCCGGCGGCAGGTGCCGCCCTTCGCAGGCTCAGGGCAAGCCGGGCTCGGCGTGTGGGGGTGGTGTGTGGCACTCACGGGTCCGCGGGGCTCTGCTGGTTTAGATTGATAGCGGGGTGGACGAACCTCCCTCAGCGGCTAAAGCCGCTGCGGTGGTGGGGGCCTGATTAATGGCCGCGCTGAAGCGCGGCCCCGACAAAGCAAACCCTCTTTTCAGGAGCCTGCGAGCCGCCAGGAAGGGCGTGCCGCCGCGGGGGGTACTCCCCCCAGGGGGCGGAGGAGAAATGCGTGGACAACGCGTTGCCACGCATGAAAGGGCCATGCCAGAAAAGGCCCAGCAGTCAGCGGTCAGCCTGCAGCGGTCAGCCTGCAGCTCGAAGAAGGGCTAGGAACCGAAACTGGCCTCGCTTCATCGCCTTCTGATTTTCGAGCTTCGAGCCTGCCCTGAGCGAAGCCTGCCGCAGGCAGGCGAAGGTCGAAGGGTTTCGGTTTTCGTTCCGCGCCGGCTCCTCCTCGCTTCCTGCTTCTCTTCTGCCTTCAGCATCCATTGTGGTAGCATCTCCAATAGGCCGGGGCGTGGCGCAACCTGGTAGCGCGCCTGCTTTGGGAGCAGGAGGCCGTGGGTTCAAATCCCACCGCCCCGACCAGCACTGAGAGGCGAAACTCGATAAACGAAGAACGAAGACCGACGCGCATGACCAGCCGGAAGACCCCCGCCAGCGTGACCCCCACCTGCCCCGAGCACGGGCTGTGCGTTTGGCAGGAGGGAGACGAGCGGCTGTGCGCGCTCGAATACCTGAACCGCTTCGTCGCCCCTCGGCGGGTCGAGCAACTGGTCCGCCGTGGCCGCCACCTCTTCTTGGTTTTCGACTCCGGGGAAAAGCTCGAGTGCTGCTGCGAGCACTGCGGCGAAAGCCACGGCGACGACCCGGGCTTCACCGAGGACATCAAGGAAATCAGCCTCGGCCGCCGCGCCCTGCGCTTCCGCCTGGAGGGCGACGGGGGTCACCTGGTCGTCTGGTTCGCCCGCGGCGACCACCTCCACTTGCACCGCAATTCCCTGCTCCGCTTCCGCCCCCCGCGGCCCCGCCGCAGCATCCGCCCGACCCATACCCCAACGGAGGAAAAAGAAAAAACCGGGTAGCGCGCCGGCGCTCCCCGGGTCTGGCTTTCGCCTTCGGACCGAATTGAGAAACGGGCCGGAGATTCCGGTGGAGGGCGTCCCGGTCCCCGGCCCGTTCTCACCCACCTCCATCGCGAGTGGGCAACGGCAACTGGTTTGGCTAGGTGAAGGTCTCTGTGTCGCCTTCGCCAAAATCAATCACGTCAAACTCCACGGCCACGCCGACGCGGCCTTCCTCCTGCGGCACCACGCGGACCACGCGCCCGACCCCGCGCAGGATCACCGGCTCGCCTTCCATGCCGACGGGGAGCCAGACGGTCAACGCCACGCGGGTTCCCTCGGTCAGGGAATCGGCCGCAGCAATCAGGTAGGCTCCGGCGCCGCTCAGGTCGCGCGTCTGGGCGCGCTGCTGGCCTTCGACGCCCGCGCCGGCGGCGCTCACGTCCACAGGCAGCTCCAGCGCGTAGCGGCGCTGCATCCGCCGCTCCGCGATCACGGTTTCGCGCTCGAGTTTCATTCTCATCTCCGCGCATGACTGTAGAGAATCGCCCGAGGCAAGACAATAGAGCAGACGTCCCGGTGGGGTAGGAAAGTAGTGGCAGTACGAAAGTACCAACCGAAGGGGGAAACCGGCCGCCCTGTCTAGACCGCCTTGGCCAGCTTGTGGTGCAGGGCGTAGAGGGCCAGCTCGAGCCGGTCGGACACCCCCAGCTTGTCGAAGATGTTGTGCAGGTGGTTCTTGACCGTCTGCTCGCTGATGGACAGCCGGTCGGCAATCTCCTTGTTGCGGAAGCCCTGCGCCACCAGCAGCACGATCTCATGCTCGCGCGGGGTGAGCAGCGCCTTATCGCCCCGCCGCGGCCCCGGTGTCTCGGTGATGGCCTTCATCACCTCGGCCGCCACCCGCTGGTCAATCCAGGTTTCGCCCTGGCTCACTTTGCGGATGCCTTCGAGCAGCCGCTCGGTCGCCGCCGCCTTGGGTACAATGCCGCGCGCGCCCCGCCGCACGGCTTCCACGTAGTCGCTCTCGTCCTCCGAGGCGGTCAGGATGATCACCTGCGCCGGCGCGTCGGCGCGGGTCAAGTCGCTCAGCACTTCGAGCCCATTGCGGTCGGGCATCTTCAGGTCGAGCAGCACAATGTCGGGCTTGAGCTTCCCCACCAGGCCCAGGCACTCCGCTCCCGTGCGCGCCTCGCCGACCACAGTGATGTCGTCCTCTGCCGCCAGCAGCTGGCAGAGCCCTTCCCGGAACATGGCGTGGTCGTCCACCACCAGTACGCGGATGTTCTCCCGGTCTTTTCCTTTCGTCATCGGGTCCCTACGTCAAGGGGATGTCAACGCGCACGGTCGCCCCGCTACCCGGCGTCGAATCAATCGTCAGCGTCCCGCCCACCGCGCGCGTGTGTTCTCCAATCGAAATTGGCAGCAGCCCCTGCTCTTCCAGCGCCCGCTGCGTGTACGAACCGGCAAAGGGAAATCCTCGCCCGTCGTCGTCCACCACCAGCCGCAGAAAGGCGTCGTCCTGGCGCAACCGCACCAGCACGTGCTTCGCCCGCGCGTGCTTGCGTACATTATGCAGGGCCTCGCGCAGAATCAAGAACACTTCGCGGCACACCCCTTCCGGCAGCTTGTCGTCCACCGGGTCGGCCAGCACGTCGACTTCAATCCCGGTCTCCTGCCGGAACTGGGCGCAGTGCGCCAGCACCCAGCGGTTCAACTCCGCCGCCGGCACCCGCAGCGGCTTCAGCGTGCGCACGAAGCGTCGCAGCTCGTCCTGCTCCTGCTTCACCGCTTCCTGCAACCGCACCAGCCCTTCGGCGGCCCGCGCCGGCTCGACCCCCGCCAGGCGGCGGAAAACGTTCAACTGCATCTCGACGCTGGCCAGCGCTTGCGCCACCCCGTCGTGTAGCTCGCGGCTCACGCGCTCGCGCTCCTTGTCCACCGCCTGCGTCAGCAGGCTGCGCACGGTCAGCAGGCTGGCGAGTGTCGGCTCCAGCGCACCCAGGAGCTGCTGCAGGTCGTCGAGCTGCGAGGCTTCAAACCGCCCGGCATCCGCATCGAGCAGAAAGAGCCGCACGCGCCATTCACCGCCCGCCCGCAACGGCACGCTCAACAACGACCGCGGCTTGAACTCCTTGAAAAAGCGCCCTGACAAGCCGAAGGACTGGCTCACCGGCGTGCTGCTCAGCTCCTGCCGCAGCAGCCACTTCGCCGAGTCCTTCTCGCTCAGGTTCGCTCCCAACAGGCTCCACGGTTCTGCGTCGAGCAGCAGAAACTCCCGCGCGTCGCGCGGCGGCCGGTCCGCCTCGCTGCACACCGCCTCGCCCGCCCGCCACTGGAAATCCCACAGCAACAGCCGGTCGCTTTCCGAATCGCGGTAGGCCAGCAGCGCTCGCCGGGCGCGAAATCGCCGGCTGACTTCCGCCAGCCACTGCCGCCACAGCTCCCGCCAGGGCGTGTCCAAACTCAGCAGCCGCGCAAAGTATCCCACCACGCCCATCCACCCCAGGTGCCGCCGCTCCCGCTCGGTCACCACGCCCACCAGCCCTCCCGCCACCAGCAGGCCTCCCACTGTCGCCCAGTTTTCCCACGAGAGCACCGACCAGGACGAAACACCGGTTTCGAGCGCCAGCCGTCTCCACGTGACCCATGTGTAGCCGACGCCGACCAGGAGGCTCAACCCCGCCGAGGCCCTCCAGCCCCACCACAGACCGGCCACCAGTGTGAAGTAGATGAAGAACAACAGAAATGGAGCCGGATGCGTAGGCGCAATCAGCAGCACCACCGCCAGGGCCGCCGCATCGCCCACCAGCGCCGCGGCCCGCCCCGCCGGCGCGGCCAGCCGGCCCGGATAGAGCAGCACCGCACCCGCGAAGAGAAAGTAGACGCCGAAAACGAAAGCCAGCAGCGGAAACAACGGCGCGCCCCACGGCGGCGCCAGCAGTAGCGCCAGGCCCACCGTGGCCGCCAGCAGCAGGCGGGCCCGTGCCTGAAGCCGCTCCAGCGCCTCGCGGCTGGCCTGCGTCGCTGGGCGGCGCAGCGGAGAGCGGAGAAAACCGGAGCCAGGGTCCTGCTTTGCGGCTGACGTAGGAGTGCTCCCTCTTGAAGTCGGCGCCCATTCTAGGGAAGCGCTGCCGCAGTGTCAATTTCAGCCGCCGGTAGCGGGTCAGGCCTTTTCGGAGCGAAGCGGAGACCCGGCACCAAGACGGAAGGGCACGGCTGGAAGGGCGGGGCTTTTCGGAGTCCCGAAGCTTCGGGACGGAGACCCTGAGCCCCGAAGCTTCGGGGTCGAAGGGAGCCCCGCCGAAAAAAAAGCTGCGCGCAGCGCAACCGCGGAAGGGGTGCGGGGAAACCCTCGGTGGGTGTCCCCGCTGAGCGAGTCGAGGGAAGACCCTAATCCTTGACGGTCGGGGGTTGTGCAACCTCGCTCCAGTCCACTACTATGGCCGTCAGCTCCGCATGGCTGCGCCTGATTCAACGGCAAAGGATTCGCTCTTCGGCCGCCCGCGCCAGGTCATCGAGGCCGAGCTGCCCGAGCGCGAGCCCGTCCGCTGCCCGCTCTGCGACCTCGACCCCGCTCCCTTCGCCCGCGACCCGCAGGGATTCACGCTCGCCCGCTGCCCGGGCTGTCACCTCGAATTCCTCAGCCCGCGCCCGCCCTTCGCCCGCCTCGCCGAGCGTGTCTACGCCCACACCTACGAAGATCTCTCGCTCGCCGCCAGCCAGCCCACCCCGGAGAAGAAAGTCCAGTTCGAGCGGCAACTCAACCTCCTCGAACGCTACCTCGGCCGCCGCGGCGCCCTGCTCGACGTCGGCTGCGGCGCCGGTGCCTTCCTCCGCCTCGCCGCCGCACGCGGCTGGCAAGCCGCCGGGACCGACATCCACTTGAGCGAAGGCGCCCGCACCAGTGGCGCCCGGCTGTGGGCCGGGCGGCTGGCCGCGATTGACTTTGGCACCGAGCGCTTCGACGCCGTCCGCTTCCACCACGTCCTCGAACACACCGAGAACCCGCTCGCCGAACTGGGCCGCGCCCGCGCCCTCCTGCGCCCCAATGGCTTGCTCTACGTCAGCGTGCCCAATCTCGCCGGCCTCAGCCCGCGCCTGAAAAGCTGGCAGAGCCGCTGGGGCATGAAGCGCCATCCGTGGCGCCACTACGCCGCCCTCCACCATCTCTGGTTCTTCACCCCCGCGACGCTCGGCCGCCTGGTCGAGCGCGCCGGCTTTGAACTCCTCCACTGGGAGACGCCGCTGCGGCCGAAACCCGGCTGGCCCCCCTGGCTCACCGCCGCCTACCGCTGGCTGCTGGAAAAACCCCGCCGCGGCAGCATCCTCGACCTCTACGCCCGCGCCCAGTAGCGCCTTCATGCCCGGCGACCGGTCCCCGTTGCACGTTGCACGGCGCCCGTCGTTACTCGTAGATACTGGCGCAGATGAAGTACTTCATTGTTCCCTCGCACGAAAAACTCTTGCTATGCGGTTGAGTAGGGCTTTCGACGGTGGCATTCCGTTCTTTGCTTCTATTGTCAGCGAGAAGCACACCCACGGGGGGTTGAGTCGGAAGTCACAGGCCGTTGCCACTTCCCTCGACCAATTGAGCGAGCAGTCCACCCATGCAATGCGATCCAGCCGGTTGAGAATGCCCACAAGTTTCCGGATGCCTACGAGTCCTCTTACGGCAAAGTCCACGTAAGCGTGTTCTCTACCGTGCCCGGAGCAGGAACCTTGGGTGGCAATCCACTCTTTGTTCATGGCACGCAGTAAGGGCACAATCTCTTGGTCAAGGTTCTCGGCTTGGTCAAGCGGACTCAGGTTCATGAATCTCTCCGGCATCTCAATCTTCCTCGTCGTTTGATCCGAAAAGTAGCGGGACTTCCGGACTCTTCTCGACTCACCCGGGAGAGCGTCCCGCAGTTGGTGCAATGAGTTAGTTGGGGTGAGCGATGGGATTCGAACCCACGACCGTCGGAGCCACAGTCCGATGCTCTACCAGCTGAGCTACGCTCACCACACGCGGCAAGCTGTTACTTTTTGATTATTCGACAGCGTGGCCTGGTTGTCAATGCGGCGTGAAAGGGAAACTTTGCGGGCGGAACTAGCCCACCGGCTCCCTGGCTGCGAGGCGGAACCCCCGTCACTTAACCAAAGAGGCCAGCCGTAGCTGGAGTCGCACCACGTCGCGGAAGAGCTGAGCGATCACCGGAGTCTAAAAGGTAGCCTCGCTGTCGGCCAGGTCCGCCCCCACGTCGTGTCAGAGCTGAATGGTTTTCCGGATGCGCTCCTGCGTGATCAAGGAAAGCAGCTCCGACGGGCCGCGCGGCCGGTACCGCCGGGCAAGAAAATCCTCCGCCGCGAAGGCCGTCAGGCGCACACGGTCTACCGCTTGACGAAAATCATCCAACACCCCGGCGTCCAGCTTGCCGGACTCCGCCCGGATCAACCGCTCCAGTTGCCCCAGCTCGTTCGTGGCTTTTCGCAGCCGCGCTGTGAGCGCCTGCTTGCTGACCGATTCTCCGCCCATCGCCTCTTCCCCTTCGTGTCAATCAGACTGGGCACAGTATAGCCCGCCTGGCAACTTTCGGTGTCCCCCTTGAAAGGCAAAACCTTGCGCACAGCGCGGCGTTACCGAGGAAGTTAGCGTGGAAGGCTGAAGCCTTCCGCTACGCCGGGAGGGCAGCCGATGTAGCGGAACCCTTCAGGGTTCCACTGCCGAGTTTCTCTGTGGCTCTGTGCCTCTGTGGCTATTCTGGGAACGGAGCACCACACCCAGCCACCTCAGCTTGACGCTTCCGCACGGCCGGAGTACCCTCGGCATCCGGGCGCCGGGGAAAACCCCTTCACAATCCTGCGCGTCCAAGCGAGAGGAAGCAGCCGCCACAATAAATGGGAGGTGGACTAACGTGAGGTCACGTGCCAGTCGTTGGTTTCTTACTTTCCTCATCGCACTTCTCACTCCGTTGGCCGGGCAGGCGGATACGATTCGCCTGAAAGACGGCCGCGTCATTCAGGGCAAAGTCATCCAGTACGGCAACGGCGAATTCCGCATCCGCCCGGAACGCGCAGACGCCTACTTGGGCGATGTGGTCCTGCCCGCCAGCGCTGTGGAGAGCATCGAGTTCGAAGGCGCGCCGGCGTCCTCGCGTCCGCCCGCCGGCGCTGCCGAGAAGGTCGTGACGCTCGACGCCTCGCGCGACGTCGTCCCCACCGGCGTCCAAC
>JACPRL010000063.1 GCA_016189965.1 Acidobacteriota bacterium
GGCCGGGGTCTTCTTTTTCTTCCTGTCCTTCACCCTCGACTCCGGAAGTAGGTGGCCAACTTCATCTCCAGACGCACTTGCCGCTCTTCGCTTGAGCTTACGCGCAGTTCGCTGATGAGATAGAAGTGCGGGGAACGTTCCAGTGCTTCTAAATACCGCAACAGGTTCGGATAGTTGCCTTCAATGCTGGTGGCAATCTCTACCCGCCGCACGTCGGGCTGTTCTTTTTCCTCCAGGGTCTCATACGTTGCCCGGCCGACGCGCACGCCGGCCTCGCGCGCCGTCTCCTCGAGTTCAGCGGCTGCACCTGAAAACCCGGCCTGCTCAACCCACAAGCGCTCGCGCACGAACCCCTCGAGTTGCGGGCCCATCCGCGGGGCTTGCTCCACCACGCGCCTCAGGCGGGCCACCTCCGCCCCTAGCCCCGCCACTTCCTCTTCCAAGGCGGCGAGGGCTGCCGGGTCAGGCTGCGTCTCCCCCACCGGCCGGCTCACCCAGCCCCAATAGACCGCGGCGTCGACTGCCAGCAGCGCGGCCAGCCCCAGATAAATCCATCGCCGATGGGCGTACCAGCGATTCATGGTCGCTCTTCCTGCAGGTAGATGGCGCTGATGTCGGCTACAATCGCATCCCCCCGCGTCGCGTCCTGCGCCGCCTGTGACTCCAGCATCACCTCGCGAAATTCCTTCGCTTTCTCCAGGCTCTGCAAGAACTCGATCAGCGCTACGGCAGACTCGCCCCCGACGCGGAGCTCGACTTCCAAGAGCCCGTCCTCCCGCAGCCGAGGCCCCAGCGAAAGAATGCGCACCCGCGACGGCAACCGCTGCTGCAAATCAAAGAACAGCCGCGTCCAGGAAAGTCGCTTCTGCTCGATCAAGCGGTTCAGGAAGCGTGCTCGCTCCAGCAGTTCGCGCGTCCGGGAGTCTTCCAAAGCTCGCTCGAGTTCCCGCTGCTCCTCGAGCAGCGCCGCGCGGCGCTGCTCGAGCTCCCGCACCTGCGCCTGCGTGGCGCGGCGCTCCTGCCAAGCCTGTATTCCTTCATAGGCCACCAGAACGGTCAATCCCAGCGAGGCGAGGGCCAGCAGGCCGGCGCCCGCAAGAAATGGCCGGTAGTTCAGGAAGGGCCGCGTGGCCAGGTTGATCGCGCTCCTCATCCGGCTCCTCCGCGCACCCAGCCCAGGCTGGCCGTCAACCGGTCGTCAGGAGCCGCCCCGGAGATGGGCGAGGGCGGCAAATCTGAGCTGGCGAGGTCCAGTTCCGTCACGCGGCAGCCCGTCTCCCGTTGAATCTGTTGCGCCAATCCCTTCCCTTCCTTACCCACCCCGGCCAGAACCACTTCGCTTACCGGCTCGCCCCACTGCTCCTGGAAGTACACCGCGGCCGGATAGATCTTCTCAAAGAGGGCCGCCTCGCTCGTGCTGCCGGAAGCGGCGGCCAGCGGCAGGCTGCGAAACAGCCGGACGGCGCTGCGGTGCGCCAGAGCCAGCCCCAGCGAGTCCGACGCGCGCTTGACCAGCAGCCGCGGCGTCTCGGCCTGTCCGAGCCAGCCCAGCGCCGCCAGGGTTGACAGCGTCACCCAGCCCGGCTCGAGGCCCAATCGCTCCACACACTCCTCGTACTGACGCAGTGGCGTGTGCGCCGCCACCGCGACCATCGCCTCCGGCACGCCGCCGTGTCCCGGCTGCACCTGGTAGGACAGCGTGGCTTGGCGGACGTCAAACGGCAAATCGCGGCTCAGCCGCCAGCGCAGCAGAGCGTCAACCTCCTCGGCCTTCTCCGGCAGCCGGTCGAATTCCAGCACGACCACCCGGGCCACCAGATCTGGCACCAGCAGGACACACCGGCGCGCCCCGTCCCCGACCGCGCCGATCACGTGCTCCAGCGCTTCCTGCACGGCGCCGCTGTTGGTGACGTTGTCGCCGAGCGGCGCCGGCTGGACGGCTCCTGGCGGCAGCGAGCGCACCGCCCAGGACTCCGCCCGACCCCGCTCGTGCTTCACGGCGGCCACGTAATCGCTGGCAACCTCGCACACCAGGCCTGCTTCGGGCGGCGCCAAGAACCAGCGACGCAGATTGTTCAGGAATCCGTTGCCGTCCGGCATCCCGCTCAGACCGTCTCGATAAAGGTCACTTTGTTCAACTCGCGCAGTGTGGTGATGCCGGCGCGCACTTTGGCCAGGCCCATCTCGCGCAGGAAGACCATTCCCTCTTCACGGGCGGCGCGCTTGATTTCCGAGGTGGGCTTCTTGTCCACGATCATCTCGCGGATGCGGTCGCTGAGGTCGAGCAGCTCGCAGATGGCGGTGCGCCCGCGGAACCCGGTGCCGTGGCATTCCAGGCACCCCGCACCTTCATAGAAAGGCGCATCCTTCCATTGCTCATACGCCAGGCCCGATTCCTCCAGCAGCTCGCGCGGGTAGCGCACCGGTTGCTTGCAGTTCTCGCAGATCACCCGCACCAGACGCTGGGCCAGGATGCAATTCAGTGCCGAGACGAAGTTGTAGGGCTCGACGCCCATATTGAGGAAGCGCCCGATGACGTCCACGACGTTGTTGGCGTGCACGGTGGTGAACACCAAGTGGCCGGTGAGCGCCGACTGGATGGCGATCTGGGCGGTTTCCAGGTCGCGGATCTCTCCCACCATGATCTTGTCCGGGTCGTGGCGCAGAATCGAGCGCAGGCCGCGCGCAAAGGTCAGCCCTTTGCGCTCGTTCACCGGAATCTGCGTCACCCCCTTGATCTGGTATTCGACCGGGTCCTCGATGGTGAGGATCTTATCCTCGTCGGTTTTGATCTCGGACACCGCCGCGTAGAGGGTGGTGGTCTTGCCGCTCCCCGTCGGGCCGGTGACCAGAATCATCCCGTAGGGCTCGCGGATGTAGCGGCGGAATTTCTTCAAATGGAAGTCGTCGAAGCCGACCACGTCGAGGTTGAGCTGGCGGAACTTTTCGCTCAGGGATTCCTTGTCGAGGATGCGGAGCACAGCGTCCTCGCCGTGGATGGAGGGCATGATGGAAACGCGGACGTCAATGGGGCGGCCTTTGTAGCGCACGCGGAAGCGGCCGTCCTGGGGGATGCGGCGCTCGGCGATGTCGAGCTCGCTCATCACCTTGATGCGGGAAAGGATGGTGGAGTGCCAGTCGCGGGCGATGGGCGGCATGGCAAACTGCAGCACGCCGTCGATGCGGTACTTCAC
>JACPRL010000067.1 GCA_016189965.1 Acidobacteriota bacterium
ACTTCTTCAACGGCGGTGTGGAGAAGCCGTACGAGGGCGAGGAGCGTGTGCTGGTGCAGTCGCCCAAGGTGCCGACGTACGATTTGCAGCCGGAGATGAGCGCCAGCGGCATCGCCGACGAGATCGTCAAGGCCATCAAGGGCGGCGCCTTCGACGTCATTGTCGTAAATTTCGCCAACGCCGACATGGTCGGCCACTCCGGCAAGCTCGAGCCCACCATCCGCGCCGTCGAGGCGGTGGACGCCTGCCTGGCCCGCATCTACCAGGCGCTCGGCGAAAGGGGCGGCGCCTGGGTCATCACCGCCGACCACGGCAACGCCGAGATGATGCGCAACGCCGACGGCAGCCCGCACACCTACCACACCACCAACCCGGTGCCGTTCATCCTCGTCACGCCCGACGGTCGCGCGCGGCTGCGCAGCGACGGCGCCTTGCAGGACGTCGCGCCCACCCTGCTGGGCTTGCTCGGCCTGCCACAGCCGGCGGAGATGAAGGGCCGCGACCTCCGCAACTCTTGAAACCGCAGATTCACACAGATGCACACTGATTCATTTCAGCGATCCATCTGTGTGAATCTGTGTGCATCTGTGGTTACATAGCCGTTCATGCCGAAGCCGGAAGAAACCAAGCTCGTTGCCTGCGTCCGCCATCCCTTCGACCAGTGGCGCTTTCCCGCCCGGCTGGTGGAAGAGATTCGGCGGCGTTATCCCGGCATCACCGTCGTGCATCTGGAAGAGACCACGCACCTCGCCGACGAAATCGCCGCGGCCGACATCTTCGTCGGCTGGAACCTGAAGCCCGAGCAGTTCGCCCGCGCCGCCCGGCTCCAATGGATTCACGCCACGGCCGCGGGCGTCGAGCAGTTGATGCGCGAAGAGATCCGCCGCTCGCCCGTCGTCATCACCAATGCGAGCAGCGTGCTGACCCTGCCGATGGCCGAGCACACGCTGGCGCTCATGCTGGCGCTGGCGCGGCGAATTCCGAGCGCTGTCCGCTACCAGGAGAAACGGCACTGGGCGCAGCAGGAAATCTGGGACGAATCGCCGCATCCCCGCGAGCTCTCCGGAAGTACGCTGGTGGTGGTCGGCTACGGCGCCGTCGGGCGCGAGCTCGGCCGCCGCGTGCGCGCCCTGGCGATGAAAGTCATCGGAGTCAAGCGCGATCCTTCGCGCGGGGCTGACTACGCCGATCGCGTCGTCGCGCCCGAGCGCCTGGAGCAAGCGCTGGGCGAAGGCGACTTCGTGGTTCTGGCCACGCCGGTGACGCCGGCCACCGAGCGCCTTTTCGGCCAGCGGCAATTCGCCGCCATGAAGCCCAGCGCCTACTTCATCAACATCGCCCGCGGCGTTCTGGTGGACACCGATGCGCTGGTGGCGGCGCTGCGCGAGCGGGTCATCGCCGGCGCCGCCGTTGACGTCGCCGAGCGCGAGCCGCTCGCGCCCGAGAGCCCGCTCTGGACCGCGCCCAACCTGCTCCTCACGCCGCACCTGGCGGCGGCTTCCGAGCCGCTCTGGCAGCGGCAGGCGGCGCTGCTCTTCGAGAATCTCGACCGCTGGTTCGCCGGCCGCCCGCTGCTCAACCAGGTGGACAAGGACAGAGGGTACTGAGAGGAGCCATGAAGACCATCGTCGTCACGCGCTACGGCGCTCCCGATGTGATGGAATGACGCGACCGCGCCGAGCCCGCGCCGGCTGCCGGCGAAGTCGTCGTGCGCGTGCGCGCCGCCGGCATCAACTTCGCCGACATCCTCATGCGCCTGGGCTACTACACCGGCGTGCCCAAGCCGCCCTTCTCTCCCGGACTGGAAGCGGCGGGCGAAGTGGAAGCTGTGGGCGAAGGCGTCGCGCGGCCGCGCGTCGGCGAGCGCGTGGTAATGCTGCGTCCGGGCGGCTGCTACGCCGAGTGCGTGGTTCTGCCCGCCGCACTGGCGATTCCCATCCCGGCGGCGATGAGCTTTGAAGAAGCGGCGGCTCTGCCGGTGAACTATTTGACCGTCTATCAGGCGTTGCACCACCTGACCACGCTGCGGCCGGGCGAGCGGCTGCTCGTCCACGCCGCTGCCGGCGGCGTGGGCCTGGCCGCGATCCAGATAGGCAAGCTCGCCGGCGCGGAACTCTTCGGCACCGCCTCCGCCTCCAAGCACGACTTCCTGCGCCAGCAGGGCGTCCAGCACTGCATTGACTACCGCACACAGGACTTCGAGGAAGAAGTGCGCCGGCTGACCCGCGGAGAAGGCGTGGACGTCATTCTCGACGCCGTCGGCGGCGCCTCCTATCGCAAGAGCTACCGCTTGCTGCGCCAGGGCGGCCGGCTCGTCTGCTTCGGGATGTCCTCGGCTGTCGTGGGCAAGGGCCGCTCGCTGCGCGCGCTCAAGGAATGGTGGAACGCGCCCAGCTTCAACCCGCTGGACATGATTGGCAAGAACCGAATCGTGATGGGCCTGCACCTCGGGCCGATGGCCAGGGCCCACCCGGAGCTCATCTTCGCTTGGACGCAGGAGCTGTTCCGACTCTACGCCGAAAGCAAGATCAAGCCGCATATCGGCGCCACCTTCGCGCTGGGCGAAGCCGCCGCCGCTCACCACTACATCCACGACCGCCGCAACGTCGGCAAAGTGTTGCTCGTTCCTGAATCAGTCACCCGCAACCAACTGGCTTAGGGCGTCCTTTCTTAGTCGCGGGACGTGAAGTAGCCCGGGCGGGCGAAAACGCGAAATGTCGCGGGCTTGCCGCTCGGGTCGGACGCAGCCAGCGGTGCGCCGTTCTCATCCACCAGCTCGACGCTGATGCGGCGGTAGCGGCCGTCGCGGGCGGTGTTGGCGGGTTGGTAGGCGAGCGAGTAGAGGTTGCGCAGGCGCTCGCCGATTTCGGCATAGATACGGTCGAGCTCGGCCGCCGATTCGGGAAAATACGCCTGACCGGCGCTGGCTTCGGCGAGCGCGCGCAGGCGCGCGTCGGCTTCTGCGAAGGTTTCCTTCACTTCGCTGGCTTTGCGGTCGTCGCGACCGCGCTTGCGCTTCGTGTCCGTCTCGCCCACGAGCAGCCGGCCGACGGCGAGCGGAAAGAAAGTCACCTGGCTCGCGCCCACGCGAGCTTCGAGGGCCTCCCAGGGAACGCGGCTGCCGGTGTCGAGCCCCGTGCCCACGAGGACCACGGCCGTGCGCCGGGGCGGAGGGAAGCCTTCGGGGCTCAGCCCGGCGAGCGCCTCGGCGACGGCGTCGTGCAGGTTCATCTCCGCCATCCCCAGCCCGAAGCGCCCCAGTCCGCCGAGCCTCTCCTCGACGAGGTGCTTGTCGCGGGTGAAAGGAATCTCCCCGTGGAGCTCGCGGGCATAGCTCAGCAACGCGACTTCGTCTTCCGGGCGCAGCGCGCGGAGTAGGCGAGCCGCCATGGCCACGTGTTCCCGCTGCAGGAGGAAGACCGCCGGGTTGGCTTCAATCAGCAGCGCCACTCGGATGGGCGCCGTAGTGGGAACGAAATGGGTGATTGCCTGCGGTTGCCCGTCTTCTTTCACCAGGAAGTTCTGGCGGACCAGGTTGGGAACATGCCGGCCGCTTGCATCCAGCACGGCGACGTCCACGTTGACCAGCCGGACGTCCACGCGCAGCCGCGGGCTCTCGAGCGGCGGCTCCTGCGCCAGGCGCGGCGCGGCAGCCGCCGGCAGCAAGAAAACGCTGAGGAGAAGAGGGAGCGGCGCCGGCAGGAGCCGCGCGCGCTCAGGCCTGCGGGGCGTAGTAGCCCTCCCGCGCGTAAATCTCGTACTTCACCTGCTTGCCGTTCTGGTCCACCACCTTCAGCGGCTTGCCGTCGGGTCCCACCAGCTTGATCTGGATCTTGTGGAACTTGCCGTCGCGCTTGAGCTCGCGCGGGCGGAAGGCGACGCTGTACTGGTTGCGCAGCATGCCGCCGATTTCCTGGTAGATGCCGGGCATTTCGGTGATGAAGCGGGGGAAGTAGGCGCGCCCGCCCGTCTGCTCGGAGAGCGCCCGCAACTGCACGTCGGCGATCTGGAGGTTCATCCGGGCCGTGGTGGAGCTGATGCCGTAGGCCTCCCGCCGCTCGTAATACATCTGCAGCGCAAAGCTCATCCCGATGCCGAAGATGACGGCGCGGTGCTCGCGGACGAGTTTCTGGATGTCGTCCCAACTGTGGCGGCTGAAGGAGTTCACGCCGGTGCCGATGACGATGATGGATTTCTTCCCTTCGATGTCCTTCATGCGGTCGAGCGTGTCGGCGATGGCGTCGAAGGTGTTGGACTCGCGGAAGCCCGCCGGATAGGCCAGCCGGCGCAGGGCCGCATAAATCTCCTGCGAGTCCTGGGTGAAGTCCACCTCGACGCGGGGCTTGAAGTCGAAGGAGACCAGGCCGACCCAGTCGCCCTTGCGGATCTGCCGCAAAAAGTAGTAGGCGGCGTCGAGGTTGTCCCAGACCAGGTAGCCGATGGCCGGCGTGGTCTCGACCACCAGCACGGTCGTCAGGGGCGCCTCCGAGGGCGCAAACGCCACGATCTCCTGTTCCGCGCCGTCCTCATAGACGCGGAAGTGTTCTTTCTGGAGGCCGGTGACAAAGTTGCCGTTGCGGTCCACGACGGTCAGGTCCACGTTGACCAGCGGGACGTCGACCTTCAGCGCGTAGGGCGCTTCTTCCTCCTGCGAGGGCTTGGGCTGGAGCGGGCCCTGCTTTTCTTCCTTGGGGGGAACCTGCTGGGCGGCCGCCAGCCAGAAGCTGCCGCCGGCGAGCAGCAGCGCGAGCCCGAGCACCCACGCGAACCTTGAAATCTTCTTCATAACCCTCTCAGCGCTTCCTTTACCTGCCAGTTTGCCACGCCGGTTGCGGCCGGGTCAATCTAACTCGCGCCGCAGCCGCCCGTCCCCGCCGGGCACCTGTGCTAAGATGAACGCCCTTCTGTACTCCGGAGGAGCCGCTTTGGCTGTGAGAGGCCGGCTTCTCTTCTTGCTCCTCCCGGGCTATTGGATGCGGGCACGGGGCGTGATGGTGCCTGCGCCGGAGGGAGTGTCCGAGGCGGAGCGGACAGCGCCGATGTCTGCGGCCGAGATTCTGCGGAGGAGGAGATAATGCAGCGCAAAGCCAAGATCGTCGCCACCATCGGTCCGGCCTCGCACGAGCCCTTGATGCTGCTGGCGCTGCTGGAAGCGGGGATGGACGTCGCCCGGCTGAATTTCTCCCACGGCGAGCACAGCCTGCACGCCCGCGTCATCCGCGACCTGCGCCGGCTCACCACGCTCCAGCACCGCTCCGTGTGCATCTTCGCGGACTTGCCCGGGCCCAAGATTCGCACCGGGCGTCTGGAGAACGGCAAGCCGGTCGAGCTGCGCGCCGGGCAGAAGCTGGCCCTCACCGGGACCGACATTGTCGGCGGCCGCGACCGCATCAGCATCAATTACCCGCGGCTGGCGCAGGACGTGCGGCCCAACGACCGCATCCTGCTCTCCGACGGGCTCATCGAGCTGCGGGTGGTGGAGACGAAGGGCGAGGAGATCGCCTGCCGGGTCGTCAACGGCGGGCTGCTGGGCGAGCGCAAGGGCGTGAACCTCCCCGGCGTAAAGCTGAAGATTTCTTCCCTCACCCCGCGCGACAAGGAGCACCTGAAGTTCGCCCTCGAGCACGGCGTCAACTACGTGGCGCAATCCTTTGTCCGCTCCGCCGACGACGTGCGCGAGCTCAAGGTCCTGATCAGGCGCTCGGGCTACGATACCCCCGTGCTGGCCAAGATCGAAAAGCCCGAAGCGCTCGAAGACCTCGACAACATCCTCGCCGTCGCCGACGGCGTCATGGTGGCCCGCGGCGACCTGGGCGTGGAGATGCGGCCCGAGCAGGTGCCGGTGGCGCAGAAGAAAATCATCCTGGCCGCCAACGAGCGCCGCATCCCCGTCATCACCGCCACGCAGATGCTCGAGTCCATGATCCAGAATCCGCGGCCCACGCGGGCCGAGGCCAGCGACGTCGCCAACGCCATCTTCGACGGCACCGACGCCGTCATGCTCTCCGGCGAGACGGCGGCGGGGCGCTATCCGCGCGAAGCAGTGGCGATGATGGCCAAAATCATTTGCGAGGCGGAAGCGGCCGCGCCGCGCTGGCAGCGCCGTGAGCCGGCGCACGCGGTCGACAACATCGCCGAGACCGTGGCGCAAACGGTGGCGGCGGCGGCCGACCAGCTTCGGGTCAAGGTGGTGGCGGTGTTCACCCAGAGCGGGTCGACGGCGCGGCTGGTGTCGAAAGCGCGCCCGCGCCCGCCGATTGTCGTCTTTGCGCCCGACCAGGACGTGCGGCGGCGGCTGGCGCTGCTCTGGGGTGTGCTGCCGCGGCGCATCGGGCGCGTGCGCGGGGTCGATCAGCTTTTCGAGGAGGCCGAGCGGCGTCTAGCGGAGGAGAAGCTGGTTGAACGGGGAGACATAGTTGCGGTGGTGGCCGGCACGCCGCTCGGGACGCGGGGCACAACCAATCTCCTGAAGTTCCACCTGGTGGGAAGCGCCCGGCGCCGCCGCAAGGGCTAATTGACCCACTGGTCGGGGTGGCCGGTGCGGCGCTCCTGTTCGTCCTGCTGGCGCATGTAGACCTCAAACTTCCGCCGCAGGTGCCGCATCCGCCAATCGGCGTAGCGGTTGAGGCCGCGATGGTAGAGCGAGTTGCCGCGCAGGAAGAAGAAGCCGACCAGCATCCCGCCCAGGTGCGCCACGTGGTTGACGCGCGCCCCTGGTCCCTCCAAGGCCGAGAGGAAAGCCAAGGCGCCGAAGATGAGCACAAAAACGCGGGCCGGGACCGGGAAGAGAAACCAGAGAAAGATGGGCGCGCGGGGGTAGAGCAGGCCGAAGGCGAGCAGGAGGCCGTAGATGGCGCCAGAAGCTCCGATGGTGGGCACGATGGCCGCGGCGCCCCCCCACAGCAAACCGACCACAACGTTCAGCAGGCCGGCGCCGATGCCGGTGAGGAAGTAGTAGCGCAGGAAGCGCCGGCTGCCCCAGTCGCGCTCGAGCGGCGTGCCGAACATCCACAGCGCGAACATGTTGAAGAAGATGTGCAGGAAGCCGCTGTGTAGGAAGAGGTAGGTAAGCGGCTGCCAGAAGAAGAAGCTGAACACCACGTCGCGTGGCACCAGCCCGAGCAAGCGCACCGCCGTCACCGCGTCCGCCGGCGAGAAAATGCGCAGCAGGGCGAGGGCGAAGAAAGCCGCGCCGTTCAAGATGAGGAGCTTTTTGACCGCCGGGGTCAGCGCGTAGCCGAAGCCGCCGCCGTAGGTGCGGTAGCTCGGCCCGCCCCAGCCGCCTCGGTAGCCGCTCGACATGGCTACAGACTACGAGGATAAGGCAGGAAGTGCAACCGCGTGTTCGTTCACAAGTCGCAGGGTCGCAGTGCCCGCCGCATCTGGTCCCGCAAGGCGAGGTCGTGGGAGAAGGTCGCCGACCACTAATCCAGCTTTTTGCGAGCGAAGAGAAACAGCGAAGCGGCGAGGAGGCCGAACATCAGCACCGCGGGCCAGTTTGCTTGCGTCAGGTCGCCGAGGAGGCTGGGGCCGATGTGGAGGACGTCGCGGGGAATCCAGCCGAGGTCTTCGATGACCTTGACGCCGATGGCAAACAGGCCCAGCAGGCCGCCGGCGGCGATGAGGCCGCTGGAGAAGAGCGAGCCGGGGCTGACCTCACTTTCGTGCTCTTTGCGCTCGGTGCCGCGCTCGGCCAGCCAGCGCACCACGCCGCCGGTGAAGATGGCCATGGTGGTGGCAATGGAGAGGTAGGAGCCCACCGCGAAGGCGAGCGAGCGGATGCCGAGCAGCTCGACCGCAATCACCAGGAAGACGCCCAGCAGCACCAGGCGCCACGGCAAACGCTGATTGAGGATGCCGTTGATAACGGTCGCCATCAGGCGCGCCTGGGGCGCCGCCGCCTGCTCGCTGCCGATACCCTGCACCCACTGGACTTCGATCTGGTTGGTCTGCCTATCGAACAGGTACTTGCCGTCGGGGATTTCGCGCGAGCCGATGGCGTTCACGAGCGTGTAGGTCTTGCCTTCGTAGACGTGGTCGCCTTCGACCTGCACGCCCTCCGGCAACGCTGCGAGATTGAGCGGGAGCTGAATGGGCTTGTACTGCGCCAGGCCCTGGTTCATGAGGATGAGCGTGCCGCCGATGACGAACACCGAGGCCATCACGCCGATCATCAGGCCGAGCTGCTGCCGCGAGGGCGTGGCCCCCACCAGGTGGCCGGTCTTCAAGTCCTGCGAGGTGGCGCCGGCGTTGGCGGCCGCGATGCAAACCACGCCGCCGATGGTGAGCGCCAGCGCCGCAAAGGCGCCGCCGGTCCAGCCCAGCAGCAGGAAGATGGCGCAGGTGGCCATCAAGGTGGCGATGGTCATGCCGCTGATGGGGTTGGCGGAACTGCCGATGAGGCCTACGATGCGCGACGACACGGTCACGAAGAGAAACCCGAAGACCACCACGAACAGCCCCGCCATCAGGTTGGCGAACCAGCCGGTCTGCGCGCCGGGGATGGGCTTGAAGGTGAGCAGGATCCACATCATGACGAGAATGGCGATGGAGCCGAAGATGACCGTGCGCATGGAGAGGTCGCGCTCGACCCGGCTCGCGGACGTCGCGGTGCCGGCGCGCTCGGCGCGCACGTCTTTGAGGCCGGCGGCGAGCGCCGCCACGATGGTCGGCATGGTCTTCATCAGCGTGATGAGGCCGGCCGCCGCCACCGCGCCCGCGCCCATGGGGCGGATGTAGCTGGCCCAGAGCTGGTCGGAGGTCATCTGCGGGATGGGCACGGTGCTCGGATAGAGCGCCACGTCCGGCATGAGCGAGCCGAAGAACTTGATGGCCGGCATCATCACCAGCCAGGAGAAGACGCCGCCGGCGAAGATTACCCCGGCAATGCGCGGGCCGATGATGTAGCCCACGCCCATGTACTCGGTGGTGATGTCGGCGCGGAAGGAAGCGCCGGGCAGCCAGCTTGGCTCGTAGAGCGGCCGCTCGCGCCACAGTCCCACCGACTTCATCAGGAACGTGTAGACGCCGCCCAGGCCCAGGCCCCAGAAGACGCGCCCGGCGAAGCTGCCGCCGCGCTCGCCCGCCACCAGCACGTCGGCGCAGGCCGTGCCTTCGGGGTAGAGCAGGTTGCCGTGCT
Source organism: Acidobacteriota bacterium (assembly GCA_016189965.1). Taxonomy (GTDB): domain Bacteria; phylum Acidobacteriota; class Terriglobia; order Acidiferrales; family 2-02-FULL-67-57; genus JACPRL01. The sequence goes on from JACPRL010000067.1 coordinate 9,140, forward strand.
CCTTGACGATGAGCTGCCGCCGCAGCGGGATCATGAACAACACGCCCAGCCAGCCGCCGATCATCGCCAGCAGGAAGATGCGCGAGTACTCGAGCTGGAAGCCGAGGAAGATGAGCGCCGGCAGGGTGAAGATGACGCCGGCGGCCACCGACTCGCCCGCCGAGCCGATGGTCTGCACGATGTTGTTCTCAAGAATGGTGGCGCGGCCGAAGGCGCGCAGGATGCTGATGGAGAGCACGGCAATGGGGATGGAGGCGGAGACCGTCAGGCCGGCGCGCAGGCCGACGTAGACCGTGACGGCGCCGAACAGGATGCCGAAGACCGCGCCCAGCAAGATGGCCCGCAAGGTGAACTCGCCGGGCGACTGCTCGGGCGGGATGAAGGGCTTGAACTCGCCGGGAGGAGCGGTGGAAGACCAGGCTCGTTGCGCCGGGGTTGGTTCGGCCTGCGGTGCCATCAGCCTCTCCTTCGCGCCCGGACTTCTCGAGCGCCGGTGGGATGTGGCGCAAGCTAGCACGCCTGCGCGCGGGAATTCAACTCTGGCGTGCGGTTCGACGCGGGCAGGCCAGTTCCAGCCGCACCCAGTCGGCGCGGCGCCCAAGGCAGTCGAGCACGCGGCGCGTGGCCAGCCGCCGGCCCTCTTGGCGCAGCCGCGCGAGGTCGTCCGGCGAAAGTTCGAGGCGATAGAGGTCGGCGCGGTGGTAGTAGGAATAATCGAGATAGACCGGCGGGCGGCGGCTCGCCAGCTCCATCAGCACGTCCCAGAAACTCTGGCGGCGAAACCAGCGGCGGCGGGCCGCTTCCTGCTTTTCGATGACGACGCTGTGCGGCGTGGGCTCCTGCGCGTCGAAGAGGCTGACCCAGGCGCAGTCCTCGGCGCGGAAGGCCCGCGCGGGATCGGGATCAGGAAACTCGGCCAGAATGGCTTCGAGCGCGGCGTCATCAATCGTGAAGCCTTGCCACCAATAGCGGTAAATGTTGTAGGGGCAGTTGCCGCTCTCGAGATGCGCGCGGAGGCGCGCCCGGTTCTTGCCCGTGCTGGTGAGCACCAGGCCCACCAGCTCGCGCAGCGTCATCGGCTGGCGCCGCACCGGCCGCAGCTCGGCGAACTGCGCCAGGTCTTCGCTGAACTTCACCTGGATGACTTCGTCCGCCTTCATGAAACAGATGAAGGAATCACAGATTCACACAGATGCACACTGATTTTTCTTTGTTCGACTCTCTATCTGTGTGTATCTGTGTGCATCTGTGGTTTCATCCCGACAGTCGCTGCCGGACGAGCTCGTTGACGCGCTTGCCGTCAATGTTCTGGCCCGCGAAGCGCCCCATCACCGCCTTCATCACTTTGCCGATGTCTTTCGGCGTCGCGGCGCCGGTCTCTCGCACGGCCTCCTCGATGGCGGCGCGCACCGCCTCTTCGCTGACCGCAGCGGGCAGGTAGCTCTCCAGCACGCCGATCTCTTTCTCCTCTTCTGCGGCGCGGTCGGGTCGGTTGCCTTTGCGGTATTCCTCGGCCGCTTCGCGGCGCTGCTTGATGAGCGACTTGACCACCGCCAGGGCTTCGGCGTCCTCCAGCTCGGCGCCCTTCTCGATCCGCCGGTTGTGCAGCGCCGTCTTCAGCATCCGCAGCACCCGCAGCCGCAGCTCCGCCTTCGCTTTCATCGCTTCGGTCAATTCTGTCTGTACTCTCTCAGCGAGCGTCATGATCGCGGTTTCTCCATCTGGTCTAATCGGGAGCGTCGAAGCAAGTTAGAATACTGTGCGCCCGGAGGCTGAGGCAAGACGCGAAGGGAACCCGATGAAGGTTCTGATTACAGACCCGGTGTCGGAGCGTGGCATCGAGCTGCTGCGCCGGGAAGGGTGGACGGTGCGGACGCTCATCCCGGCGACAAAGGAGGCGCTGGCGCAGGAGCTGCGCGACGCCGTGGCTTGGATTCTGCGCTCCGGCACGCGAGTGACCGCCGAGCTGCTCGACACCGCGCCCGCGCTGCGCGTCATCGGGCGCGCCGGCGTGGGCGTGGACAACATTGACTTGGAGGCCGCCACGCGCCGCGGCGTCTTGGTGATGAACACGCCGGGCGGCAACGCCGTCAGCGTCGCCGAGCACACGCTGGCGCTGCTGCTGGCGCTCGCCCGCCGGGTGCCGGCGGCGCACGAGTCGACCCGCGCCGGCGAGTGGCGCAAGAGCGACTTCCAAGGCTACGAGCTGAAAGGGAAGACGCTCGGGCTGGTCGGCTTCGGGCGGGTCGGCCAGGAAGTCGCCCGCCGCGCCCGCGCTTTCGAAATGGAGGTTGTCGCGCACGACCCCTTCGTGGCCGCGCCGCTGGCGCGCGACCTGGGGGTCGAGCTGGTGGCGCTCGACGCCCTGCTGGCGCGCGCCGACTTCCTCTCGCTGCACGCCACGCTGACGCCGGAGACCGAGCGGCTGCTCGACCGCGAGCGGCTGGCGCGCACCAAGCGTGGCGTGCGCATCGTCAACACCGCCCGCGGCGAGCTGATGGACGAAGCCGCGTTGGCCGAGGCGCTCGCCAGCGGCCACGTTGCCAGTGCCGCGCTTGACGTCTTCGCCGCCGAGCCGCCGCGCGCCTCGCCGCTCCTCGGCCTGCCGAATGTCATCCTGACGCCGCACATCGCCGGCTCGACCGCCGAGGCGCAGGAGGAAGTCGGCTGGCGCATCGCTCAACAGGTGCGCGACTTCCTCAAGGACGGCGTAGTGCGCAACGCCGTGAATCTGCCGACGATTTCCGCCGAAGAGTATCGTCGCCTGGCGCCCTACCTCGAGCTCGGCGAGCGCTTGGGCGCGTTCGCCGTGCAGGTGGCCGGCTCGGCGGCGCGCATCAGCCTGCGCTACGCCGGCGAAGTGGGCGAACTGAACACGCAGTTGCTGCGCAACGCCGTGCTCAAGGGCATCCTGCGCCACGTCATCAGCGAGCCCGCCAACCTGGTGAACGCCGCCACGCTGGCGGCCGAGCGCGGCCTGGTGCTGGAAGAGACCCACGTGCGGCGCGCCCGCGGCTACCCGGACACGCTGGGGCTGACACTTCATACCGATGGCGGGCAGTTCTCGCTCGAGGCCACCGTGGTGCACGGCGCGGCGCGCATCCTGGCGGTGGACGACATTGACATCGAAGCGCCGCTCGCCGGCACGCTGATCTTCATGCGCAACCGCGACGTCCCGGGCGTCATCGGGCACGTCGGCACCGTCCTCGGCAGCCGCAACATCAACATCGCTACCTTCGCGCTGGGGCGGCGCGAGCAGGGCGGCTCGATGGGGAGCGTCGGGCCGGGCAGCGGCGCCGAAGCGGTGGCGCTGGTGCGCGTGGATAACCCCGTGCCGGAAGCGGTACTGGCGGCGCTGCGCGGTGTCCCCGGCGTCACCTTCGCCCGCCTCGTCCAAATTTGAAACCACGATGCACACAGATGAACACAGATTCGTCAGGGCACGGCTTCAGCCGTGCCGAATAGCCCGATAGAAAGACGGGCTTTAGCCCCTGAGGTTGCACTTGGGGTCGCGGCTTCTCGGAGCTAAGCGGAGACCCTGAGCCCCGAAGCTTCGGGGCCGAAGGGAGCCGCGACATTCAGACATGCAGTCGGGTTGCCTTCCTTGCTGCGGCAGGCGGTTGCGGAGTCCGAAGGACGAAGCAACATGCATTTTCAGGGGTCGCTCCGGTCTGGCGACCTCCGCGACGGCCTACGGCAGTGAGGTAGGGAAAAGGCATGGCGATGCCTTAACGTCGGGGCTTCCCCCAGAGCGGGATCTCCGCTCCGCTCCGAGAACCCCCGACCACAAGAACAGCTTAGCGGGGCGCTGAGGACAACCACCTTGGGTCTCCGCGCGGGTCGTCAGCGTGCTTCGCCCTGGCGCTGGATGCGGGCGCGCAACTGTTCGCGCAGCTTCGGCG
>JACPRL010000076.1 GCA_016189965.1 Acidobacteriota bacterium
GAGCCCTTCGGCTCCGCTCAGGGCAAGCCGGTGGGCTGGGTGGCGCTCGCGCCGCGCCCGTCCTACCCGGTGCTCGGCCGCTCGCGGGTGCTGCAGCCGGTGGATGAAAAGCCGGTGTGGTCGATCACCTGTTTCTTCGTGGCCAAGGGTTATCGGGGCCGGGGCGTGGCCACCGAGCTCCTAAAGGCCGCGGTGCGCTATGCCAAGCGCCGTGGCGCCCGCCTCGTGGAGGGGTATCCGTTTGAGCCGCGCCGGGGCCGGCTGCCCGATCCGTTCGTCTGGACGGGCTTGCCTTCGATGTTCCTCGAGGCGCGCTTCCACGAAGTCGCCCGGCGCTCTCCCACGCGTCCCATCATGCGGCGCGTGCTGCCAGGCCACAAAGGCACGAAGACACAAAGAATCTGATTTAGAAACTACCGATGGGCGCTACGCTTCTTTTCTAGCCCCGTGCCAGATTCCGACAACAATAATTCCCCTGTCGGACGTACGATAGAAAACCAGCCAGAAACTCACCGGAAACCAGCGGCAGCCCCGGTAACGACCCCGCTGCCGCTCCGGATACATGAGCGGGTAGGCAGCCGCGGTGCGCACCTTGCGGAGAATCTCCTCGCCGACTTCCCGTGGCAGGTCTTTGAGGTGGGAGAGGGCTGTGGCGGTCCAGCGGATTTTCATCCGCGGCGGCGACGAACGAGACGCTCGGCCGCACGCTGCGAGTGCAGGCGGCCGGCCCGGATGTCATCCTCCGAGGCGTCCATCATTCTGCGAAAGCGCGGATCTTTTTCGAGTTCGTCCAGGTACTCTTCTATGGCCGCGTAGACGCGAAGCGCTTGGCGCACCACAAAACTCCGGTTGTTGCCCCGAGGCCGCGCCAAGCGATTCAAGAGGTCATTGCTTTCGCCATCGAGGACGAGTTGGCACTTCATGTCTCTTTCCCCTTCGAGCACCATAGCGCCCTGAGGGAGGAAATGTCAACACCATTCCACCCCGGCGGCCCCCCGTGAAACCGCTACCTTTCCTCTAAAGCCGGACCTAACTGCCGCAGGCGCTTGTCTGTTTGTTTCAGGTCGCTTACGGTCTTGCCATGGCTTCTTAGCATGGTGCTGAAAGAGTCACTCTTTGTCATTCCGAGCGAAGCGAGGAATCTGCTTGTCTGTGGCAACGGGTTGAAGAAAAAGCAGATTCCTCACCGCCAAGGCAGGCAAGGGTTCGGAATGACACGGATACGGGGTTTTTCAGCACTCTTCTAGGGAGCGGCCCGCTACCCCTCTACCACCCGGAGGGAGATCGTGGCTGGAAGGCCCGGTGTCACCGGTGACACCGCTATCCCAGAAACGGGCCGGGAGCCCAAGAACCGCTCGGCCGCCCCCTGGACAGCCCGTGGAGCCTTCGCACTGTCTCCGGGAGGTCGGGGCTTTGCTGGAAGAGGGAGATGGCGGCGAGGCCGGCGGCGCCGGCTTTGAGACACGTTTCGGCGTTCTCCAGGTTGATTCCGCCCAGGGCCAGGACGGGAATCTTCACCGCCTGCACGGCTTCGGCCAGCTTTTCGACACCGAGGGGCGGCCCGTATTCTCGTTTGGAGGCGGTTTCGTAGACGGGCCCGAAGACGGCAAAGTCGGCGCCACCGTCTTCGGCGCGGCGGAGTTCGTCCAGGTTGTGGCAGGAGACGCCGAGGAGCAGTTTGGGGTAGCGGCGGCGGACCTCGGCGGCGGGGAAGCCGTGGGTGGGCAGGTGGAGGCCGGCGGCGCCGGCGGCGAGCGCGACGTCCAGCCGGTCGTTGACCAAGACCAGAGTCACGGTGCCGCGGGCGGCGGCCACGGCGGCTTCGACCAGAGCCAGCAGGGCGCGGGTTTCCAGGTCGCGCTCGCGGATCTGGATGAGGTCAACGCCAGCGGCGATGGCTTGGCGGATGATCGGCAGGACATCGGCACCGGGCAGAGATTGCCGGTCGGTGATGTAGTAGAGGAGGGGGCGGGCGTCAGGGAGTCGAGAGCTGGTTGCAAGACGTTCCATCGAAAAGCCCTCAGGGGCTTCCCTCGACTCGTCCCGTGGTGGCGGGACTCGCTCGGGATCTTCGCTCGGCTGTCGCCTCGCTACGAAAAGCCCCAGGGAAAGAATAACACCGCCACGTTGTCGCCACTGAAGTGGCGACCCCATTGGCCGCCGGACACTTCTTGCCCCCTGATCATAAGAGCCCTTCTAGGAAGCGCGGGCGGGGCGCGGCCGTGCCGACCAGCGCTCGACCAGTTCGCGCGAGCGGGCGGCCAGGGAGAAGGCGAGGGCGATATCGAGCAGGCCGAGGCCGGAGATGACGCCGCGCACCGGAAAGTAAAGCAGCCAGCGGGCCAGTTCCGGGTAGCGGAAGCGGAAGTAGTTCCAGTCCCACAGCGACGACCAGGGCAGCAGGACGAGAAACAGCCCCAGCTCAAAGCAGAAGAGGATGAGGGTGAGGACAAAGAGGCGGGCAATCATCCCACCGGCGAATCAGGCGCCCTGGAGAGCGCGGATGCGCTCGCCGACGTCGCGGTAGTCCACGTTGGAGCCGTAGACCTCCATGAAGCAGTCGAGGGCGGCCTTGCGGTTGCCGGCCTGCTCGTGGGCCAGTCCCATATCGTAGCGCAGGGCCGTGGCGGCTTCCTCGTCCAGCCCCGGCACGCGCAGGGCGCGCTCGTACCAGCGCACGGCAATCTGCGGGTGTCCGCGCTCGATGAAGCAGACCCCCAGCAGCGTGCAGCACTGGAAGAAGTCGAGGTGGGCGTTCTGCTTTTCGGCTGCCTTGGCGGCTTTCTGGAACTCGCTGATGGCTTCGTCGAACAGGCCCATCTCCTTGTAGGCGATGCCGAGGTTGTAGTGCGTCTCGATGTCTTCGACCTCTTCCACCTCGCCCATTTCCGACTTGAATTCCTGGAAGAGCTCGGCCAGCGCGCCGGCCGGGGCGGCCGCGGGAGCAGCGGGTGGGGGGGGCGGCGCGGGTTTGGCCGCCGGCGCACCGGGCGTCACGGGCGGCGGAGGCGCCTGGGCGAGCGCGGTATCGAGTTCGCCCGCAAGGTCGGCGAAGAAATCCTGGGAGCTCATCCCGGCGCCCGCCGGCGCCGCTTCCTTGGGCTGTTCTTCCAGAACGAGGTCGTAAGTGCCACCCGCCTTCGCCTCGGCGGCTGCGGGGGCCACTTCGGTGGGCGGGGCTTCGGCCGGGGCCGCGGCCTCCACTTTGGCGCGCAGCTCGGCGAGGGCGGGCTCGCCGGGGAAGTCTTTCTCGTAGCGGGCGAGCGTATCGCGAGCGAGGTCGAGGAGTCCCTGGGCGATGTAGAAGTCAATCTCTTCGCCGGCCTCCTTGGCGCTGAAGGCGGCGGTGGGGGCTTCGATGATGTCGGCGGGTTCGGCGGCGGCGGGAGCTTCTTCGGGGGCGGCCAGCGCGGCCCACTCGGCGGAGAGGTCGACTTCCTGCGCCTCTTGGACTTCCACCGGGGCGGGAGCCTCGGGCGCCGGAGCGGCTTCTGCCGGAGGGTGCTCGCCGTACTGCCGGGCCAGGTTATTGAGTTCTTCGACCCGTCCGTAGTTACCGGCCTGACGGTAGAGGGCAGCCAGGCGCCCGGCCACCTCGACGACGCCGGGGTGATTGCCGCTGCCGATATAGAGGTCAAGCAGCTTCTCGTTCGCCGCGGGATGCTCGGGGATGCGTCCGACCACTTGTTGAGCGAGCTCAATGGCCTTGTCGCTCATCCCGTAGCTGGAGAAGAGGTCGATGTCGGTCATGGTGGCGTTGAGGTAGGCCTGGGTTTCTTCGTCCAGCTCGAGTTGCGGCATGCCTCCGGCCGGCGCCACGACGGCCTCGGGGACGACTTCCGCCGGGCCGACCGGCTCGCCGACCGCTTCCCGCATGCGCCGCAGGAACTCGACGAACTCCATATTGTTCGGTTCCAGGGTGACGAGTTGGTCGCAGAGCTCTTTGGCGCGGGCGAAATCTTGGGCGGCAGCGGCGGCGCGGGCCTGGCGGCTGAGGGCGTTGATGAGCGCGGTCTGGTCGCGGGCCTGCCGGGCGGCGCGCGCCATGAGGTCGAGCGCAGCGGGGGAATCGGGCAGCGCGTCGGCCACCTGCTCGGCGACTTCGAGCAGTTGGCCGGGGTCGCGTTCCAGCGCCTGCTCGGCCACGCGCTGGAGCAACTCGAGCGCCCGCGCGCCGTCCTGCTGCGTGGCAGCGTGCCGGGCCAGTTGCAGCAGGGAGGTAAAGCGGGTGGGGTCGGCGGCAAACAGTTTTTCCGCCAGTTCGGAGGCGGCCTCGGTCTGGCCCGCTTCCAGGCGCACGCGCAGCAGGAGGTCGAGCGCCTCCGGCTGTTCTTCCAGGTTGGGGATTTTTTCCAGGGCGGCCAGGGCGTCGTCGACCCGGCGCGCCTGTTTCAGGGCGCGGGCGTGGAGCAGGAGCGTGTGCGGATCGTTGGGTGCCAGCGCCAGAGCCTTTTCGAGCCGCTCCAGGCTTTCCTCCACCTGGCCTTCGAAGAGCTGCCGTTCGGCCACGCGGCGATAGAGTTGGGCCGCTTCGTTGGCTTGCCCTTGGCGTTCGTAGAGGCTGGCCAGGCGGTCCTGCACGCGGAGGTTGTCCGGGTCGAGGTCAACGACCTTCTGCAACACCTGCATGGCCGGAGCGGTGGCATTGGCCTTCAGGTGGGCTTCGGCGAGTTGCAGGTACTGGGCGCGCGCCTCGTTGAGCAAGCCTTGCATGGTGTAGAGGTCGGCCAGGCGCTCCTGGGCGTTGGTATCGCTGGGGTCGAGCTTGGAGATTTTCTTGAACATCGCGATCCCGCGGACCAGGAAGCCCTCCTTGACGTAAACGTCGGCCAGGCGGGTGTAGTAGCGGGTGGCTTCCGGGATGTTGCTGAGCCGGACGTAGAGGTCGCCCAGCGTATTCAGCACGTTGGCATCGCGCGGGTCGTACTGGGCGATCTTGCTGAATTCGGCGACCGCTTCCTTCAGCTTGCCCTTGGAGATGAGGTCCTGGGCGGCCTGGACGGCTTTGTCCTTCTTGAACGCCACGTTGGAATCTCCCCGAGCGGAGGCGACCGTCGAACCCTAGCACGACCCCCGCCGGGGTGTCAACGCTCGCGACCCGCCACCTGCGACTCGGGGCTCGCGACCCGCGAATCCCCCCAGGGCGCCGCCGCCGCGGGGGAGGGGTGACCCTAGGGGGGCGACCTGACACGGCGTGGCAGGCCACCTACACGGCGTGTCCGAGGGGGTCTAGGAGCGCTCCCCGACCGCCTCGGCCCGCCCTTGCGCGCCGCCCGTCGCCGTTTGGCGGTCGCGGGTGACGGGTCGCCAGCCTGCCCGCCGTAGCTTCAGCGAAGGCGGGCCACCGGCAC
>JACPRL010000075.1 GCA_016189965.1 Acidobacteriota bacterium
CGGAGTCGAAGGGAGCGTAGCCGAAGGGAGCTTGTCAATGGAGCCTGACCAAGGGAGCTTGTCGAAGAGTCTGCCGGGCGGGCGCAGCCCGCCTTCCTCGGCTCTCGATTCAACGATCCAGCCAAAAACGAGAAAAGCGACGGTAGGACAGGCATTCCTGCCTGCCTGCCCTGAGCGAAGCCGAAGTGTCAGGGGGGCGCAGCCCCCCTTTCTATCTGTGTTCGTCTGTGTGCATCCGTGGTTCCATACGTACTTACCGCGCTCCGCACGCCACCAGCTTGCGCGGATAAACCACCGTCCAGCCGCGTTGCTTCTGATTCAAGAGACGGTAGGACAGGCATTCGTGCCTGCCTGCCCTGAGCGAAGCCGAAGGGTCAGGGGGGCGCAGCCCCCCTTCTATCTGTGTTCATCTGTGTTCATCCGTGGTTTCATAACGGGCTCCTCCGCCTCGCACGCCACCAGCCTCCGCGGATACATCACCGTCCAGCCCCTCTGCTTCTGCCCCGTCACCTCCAGCTTCCACTCACGGCCCAGCGTTGAAGGCTCCGCTTCTCCCAGCTCCACCTCCACCCGATAAAACCACTGCATCTGGTCATAGAGCCGCCGCAGGACATTCACCGCCTCCGGCGTCAACCCCTGTCCCGGCCACAGCGCCACGCTGCTCCCCCCGCTCCACTCCGTCAACTCCCCCACCAACACCCGCCCGTAGGACTGCCGCGGCGCCACGCCCGGCGCCGGGTAAAACGTCAACGCAAACAGCCGCACCCCCGAACACGCGAGCGCCTTCTTTACCTCCAGCTCCGTCGCCCGGCTGCCGGTGTCCACGCCGTCCGTGATGGCGTAAATCGCGTCGCCCAAGCGCCCCGGCTCGAGCATCGCCAACGCTTCGCTCAGCGCATCGAGCAACCGCGTCTGGCCCAAGCGCCACTCCGCGCTCCGCCCCAGCGCCAGCAGTACCTCCCCCCGCGCCTCGCCCGCCGGACGGAACTCCGCCCTGTGCTTTACCTCGTCCGAAAATGCAATCACCGCCACCGTGCTGTCTTGCCCCAGCCACCCCAGCAGGCTCTCCGCCGCCTCCCGCACCGTTTTTTCCTGCCCCGGGTCGCGGAACAGGCTGAGGCTCAGATCGAGCACCAGCACCACCCGCCGCGGCGCGCTGTCGGGCGCGACGGAAACCACCGTGGCCGCCTGCCTGCTGACACTCGCCCGAAAGTCCTCCGCCGTCAGCCCGCCCACCTGGTCGCCCCGCCGGTCCACTACATTCACCGGCACCACGAGCCGCCTCCCCTCACTCGCACTGGTGGGATTCTGCGCGGGCGCACTGGCAGCCACGGCTACCAGGAGGCCACAGAGGATGCCGCAGGCTTTCCGCTGCACGGCTTCTCTCCCCCGTCTCCCGCCAGCCTACGGCGCCCCTCCCACCCGGTCAAGTCCGCCACCCACGCCGCCCCATCATCCCCCACAGTAGGACAGGCATTCCTGCTTGTCCTGTCGGAGCGCAGCGTAGACCCTGAGCGAAGCCTGCCGCAGGCAGGCGCAGTCGAAGGGAGCTTAGCCGAAGGGAGCTTGCCGAAGGGAGCCTGTCGAGGGAAGCCGTGCCGAAAAAAATGGCGCGCGTAGCGCTTCCTTAGAGGGGTCGCAGGGGAACCCTCCCCGGGTTCCCCCGAGCGATTGCTTCTCCAGCGGTGTTGTTTTGCCTCGCCGCACCCCGTCGGCTTCCGCGGACAAATCCCCGTCTGTCCCGCAAGCCTATGCCCCAGTGGAACCGGCGTCAACCCAACGGTCTGGGCAGGATGTCAGACAGGCTCTGTAAGAAGCCTCCGCGCGCCTCCACCGCACCGTCAGGGCATGGCTTTAGCCATGCCAAAAAATGCCGCGCGCAGCGCCTCCTGGGAGGGGTCGCAGGGGAACCCCTCCTGGGTTCCCCCGCCCACGCCCGAAGCGCACGGCTTGCCTGCTTTGCTTGTCCTGTCGAAGCGAAGCGGAGACCCTGACCTTGCCAAAGGGAGCGCAGCCGAAGGGACCCTACTGCGCCTTGGGCGGCTCCTTGAGCATGAAGGGAACGGTGCGCTCGATGGTGTCGGCCTGCGGGTTGGCGGGGTTGCTGAGCTGCCCCGTGCGGGCGTCCTTCCGCCACCCCTGCGCGGCTTTGAACTGCACCAGCGGCGCCAGCACGTACTGGTTGCGGTCCACGTACCACTCCGCCGGCCCCGCTATCTCAAACAGGATGTCGTTGTCCGCGATGCTGTTCTTGACCCGCTGCGAGACCAGCTTGATCTCGTTCTTCCCCGGCCGCAGCAGTCCCGTGATCACAATCTGCCTCTCCTCGAGCAGGAAGGAGTTCAAGGGCGTCCCGTTCACCCAAACCGTCGCCAGCACCGGCGAATTCCAACTGTTGTAATTCGGCTTGCCGTGCAGCACGATGTCGCCTGCCTCGAGTTTCTGGTTCTCCAGCTCCAGCCCGGCGTAATAGAAACGGTAGGTCAGCTCGACCTCCTTCACCCCCGGCCCCAGCGGGTGCCCGTAGGTTCCGCTGTCGCGGTCGAACTTCCAGTCCGTTCCGTTGCGGAACTCCCACAGCACCGGCTCCATCACCATCCGCCGCTTGTCCCGCGGGTCTTGGCGCATCGGCCCGAGGCGGAAAATCAGATCGTTGTCCGCGTTGGCCGGCTCCTGCGGCGTAGTCTTGATGGTGATGGTGTTCCAGCCCGGCTGCAGGTGCTGCTCGATGGGCTCGAAGGTGTCCGACGTGTAGATGTTCACCGTCGTCCCGTTGACGATGAACTCGCTGTGCAACGGGTTGTCCCACGAGTTGTAGTTGCGCGCCACCCAAACGTGAATCTTCCCCGCCGCCTCCTGCGCCGGCGCGCCTCCGCTCAGCCCCACCAGCCCCGCCACCACCGCCACCCACACCAGCCAACGAATCCCGTGCCTCATCCTTGACTCCTCCTCGGATATAACTTCCTGCTTCCCTTGCAATGCGGCGCGCCATCGTACGCGCCACCCGCCTCGCTGTCAATCACCCCCCGCCCCAACCCACCGTCTCGCATAGTAGGACAGCCATTCCTGTCTGTCATTCGCCCGCAGGGCGAACTGTCTGGAAGTTATTGCATAACCCCCGCAACGCGGGTCACGCCTTTTCGCGTCCCGCAGAGCGGAGTCGAAGGGAGCGAAGCCGAAGGGTTAGGCGGGCGCAGCCCGCCTTCCATCTGTGTTCATCTGTGCCTGCCCGGCTTGTCCTGTCGAAGCCCAGCGTAGACCCTGTCGAAGACCCTGAGCCTGCCGAAGGGAGCGAAGCCTGCCGCAGGCAGGCGCAGTCGAAGGGAGCGAAGTCGAAAGGGCGGCGAGGAATCTGCTTTTCGCTTTCTTGCCCTGAGCGAGTCCCGACGAAAGTCGGGACGAGTCGAAGGGTCGCTTTTCGGAAGGGCACGGCTGGAAGGCCCGGGCTTCAGC
>JACPRL010000068.1 GCA_016189965.1 Acidobacteriota bacterium
CACGAGCATCTCCTCCACCCCCGTGCGCTTGGAGTCACGCACCCAGCACCACAGCTTGGCGTACTCGGGGACGACGTTGGGGACGTCGGCGCCTCGCACGATGGCGTAGTGGATGCGCGCCGTGGGCCTGATGTGCTCGCGCATCATGTTCAGCCCATGGGTCAGCAGTTCGAGCCCATCCTGGGCGCTGCGGCCGTTCCACGGGTCGTAGGCCGCATGCGCGGCCCGGCCCCAGAATTCGACAATGAAATCCACCAGGGCTTGCGAACTCTCCGTATCGGCCCGCGTTTCATCGTCCGGGTGCCAGGCCAGCACAACGTCCAAGTCGTTGAACAGCCCGGCGCGAGCCATGTAAAGCTTGCCGCCGACGGATTCCTCCGCCGGAGTGCCGTAGAAGCGGATGGTGCCCTCGAGCTTCCCGGCTTCGATCAGTTCCTTGATGGCCAGGGCGGCGCCCAGGCTGGCGGCGCCAAAGAGGTTGTGGCCGCAGCCGTGGCCGGCGCCCCCGGCTGCGAGCGGTTCCTTGACCGGAGAGGCTTTTTGGGAAATGCCCGGCAACGCATCGTACTCGCCCAGGATGCCGATGATGGGCCGCCCGTGGCCGTAGGTGGCGACGAAGGCGGTGGGCAGTCCGGCCACGCCCCGCTCGACCCGAAAGCCCTGCCGCTCGGCGTAGTCGGCCAACAGCCAGGCGGAGCGGGTTTCCCGCAGGGCGGTTTCGGCGACGGCCCAGACCTGGTCGCTGAGCCGGATGAGCTCGGCTTTGTGCTTTTCGATGGAGGCCACGGCTTCGTCCTTCTTCTGCTGGTTGTCGGCGGCGGTCAAACGGTGAACCGGTATGACCAGCGCCAGCAGAACCAGCAGACCTTTCAGCGCGCGAAGAGGCATCGGCATTTCCTCCCGGGATTGAAATGGAGGCGGATTATACGCAGAGAAGCGGCTCGCGCGCCACGTGTCTTTCAGGAAACGAGGACGTGGTTGGCGCCCGAGTTTCGAGTTTCGGTTTTCGTTTTTCGTTTTTCGAACCGGAGAGGACGCAGAGAAAGCACGGAGAATTTCTGCGACAAGTGCGGCAACAAGCGGGCGGAACTATTTCTTGCGGGTCAGGAGGATGGGGTCGGCGAAGAGGGAGGGGTCGAAGGCGTGGCCCATCAGGAAGCGTCGGAGCTCGTCCGGGCGGGAGACAACGAGCAACTCTTTGCCTTCCTCGGTCCACTCATACTCCAGCTCGCGGAGCGAGCCCTGGCGGGCGGCGTCCTTCACGGCGTCGTAGTTGAACAGGTAGAGGCGCAGGTTGTCCTTTTCCCATTCGATGCGCGCGACCGAATGCGTAGGGAGGAAGAGCACGCCGTGCAGTCCCGGAGCTTCGTCGGCTGGGCGGAAGTCCATAAAGTAGGTACCGGCCAGGCGAGCGAGCCGCGCCTCGAAGACGCCCTGGCCATCGCGAGAGGAGTACTGGACGGTGTAGCGGTTCGGGTCGGCCTGGACGAGGGTCATGGCCAGGGGATTGTTTTCGTCGGGGCCCACCCAGCCACCGAGCAGCTCGCGCTCAAACACCACGTCGTCTTCGTTGAACCACGGGTGGGCCGAGCGCAGCAGGCAGGAGGGAAACAAGGAACAGGCGGCGAGCGCCACGAGGATCGGCACTGACATGCGCTGCGACATGGGCAGCCTCCAGCAGAAATCCCGGGCATAGTTTACTCCACAGGGGAAGAAGCCGCAGTCTCCAGTTATCAGTTACCAGTTACCAGCTACGAGTCACGAGTTACGAATCACCCTTCGGCTTCGCTCAGGGCGAGCGAGTCACGTGTTCGGCGATGTGCTCAGCGAGAGCAGCGATGGTCATCGCGGGCGGGACGCCCAAGGCGCGGGGGATGATGCTGGCGTCGCAGATGTAAAGGTTCGAGTAGCCGAAGACGCGGCCGTAGGAGTCCACGACGCCGTCGGAGGGGTCGCGGCCCATCGGGCAGCCGCCCAGCGGGTGGACGGTGCCCGGCGAGAGAGGCCACCAGGGCTGCGGGATGAGCATCGCGCCGCCGTAGGCGCGACCGAGCTCTTCGAGATAGCGGCGCATGCGGGCGAACAGGGCTTCGCCGGCGGCGGGGTGCCAGAGGAGTTGGAGGCAACCGCTCGGGTCGAGAACGAGCCGGCCGGAGCTTTCATCGCGCCCCATCAGGAAGAAAGAGCCCATGTAAGCCAGCAGCCTTTCTGCTTCCTCGTCCCCGCACGATCGGGTCTCCGCCGCTTCGCGGGCGCGCCGCAAGAAGGAGAGTCGAAGCCAGGAAACCAACCGCGTGATCCACGTGACCGTCGTCCGGTGTCCGGTGGCCAGTGACGACGGGATGGCGCCTTCGAGGGCGTAGAAGCCGGCGTCGGAGGCGTCGCAGGCGGCGGCGACCGAGGGGCCGACAGTGGGCTGGATGGGCAGGGCGGAGTCGAGCAGAAGGGCGAAGAAGTCGCCGTTGGGCGACCAGTTCGAGCCCAGGCGCGGGCTGAGGTTGGGCAGAGTGCGGTCGAGGTCGCGGGCGCGCAGCAGCAGCTCGGTCGAGCCGAGGCTGCCAGCAGCTAGAAACACCGCCCGGGCAACTACTTTTTCTTCTCCTTGCCTCCCTGCTTCTTTATCGTGAGCTCCGCTCCGCGGGGCGAAGGGTTTGCTTCCTTGCTTCCCTGCCTCTGTCCCACCCGCGAGGCGCCGAAAGACCACCTCGTAGCCGCTATCGCGCGGCGCGATACGCACCACCTCACACAGCGGCCAGACTTCGGCGCCGAGGGCTTCGGCGCGCTTGAGGTAGGTAAGGTCGAGGGTGTTCTTCGAGTGGCGGTCGCAGCCGGCGAGGCAGAGGCCGCAGAGGTTGCAGGGGAGCTGCGGGGCGCCGAAGCGGTTGAGGCGCTCGGCGTCACCTTCACCCCAGTAGATGGCGAGCGGCGGGCGTTCGACGCGGTCGGCGAGGCCGGCGCGGCGGTGCACGGCCTCGAAGGCGCGAATACGCTCGAGGTCGTGGGGGATGGGCGCGGGCTCGAGCATCTCGCGCACCCGCTCGTAGCAGGAGCGGAGGTAGTCGAGCGCGAGCGGCGCGGGCCAGCCGCGGAAGGCTTCTGCCGGAGGGACTTTCTGCACGTTGGTGTAGACGAGCGAGCCGCCGCCCACGCCGGAGGCGACGATGACCTGCATCGAGGGAAACCGCCGCCGCTCGAACAGACCGGTTCGGGCGGGCAGACAGGAATGTCTGCCCCACCGGGCAGATGTTTGGTTGGCGACCGGCGCTTCATCCGCCTCGAACCACCACGGAGCGTCTTTCTGACCCGGGCGGGGGAAATCCTGGCGCGCCCAGCGGCGGCCGCGCTCGAGGACGAGCACGGAGCGGCCGCGTTCGGCTAGACGGCAAGCAACCACCGCCCCGCCGAAGCCCGAGCCGACGACGATGGCGTCGTAGGGTTTCATCGTTCTCCCCACCCACCCGGCGGGCCGGGAACGAAACGTCCCCGCCCGCGTTTCCCCCACTGAGCTGTGCTGCTCAATGGCGGGGCTGACCCTTCGCCTCCGCTCCCTTCGACTACGCTCAGGGCAAGC
>JACPRL010000069.1 GCA_016189965.1 Acidobacteriota bacterium
GACGAAGCCCTGGAAAACATCAAAGAAGCCATTACGCTGTGCTTGCAAGAGCGATGACCCTCTACAGCTACCCGATTGCTATCGAGCGCGAAGGCAAGTACTACTACGCCTACAGCGAGGATTTTCCCGGCGTCTATGGCCTGGGGAAAACCATTGAGGCGGCCAAGAAAAGCATGCTCAAGGCTATGCGCCTCTACATTGAACAGTGCCGCAAGACTCGCAAGCCAGTTCCCCCCACACGGACCGTTTACGCCGAAACGGTAACCCTCGCAGTCGACTAGATGCCTACCGCGCGCGATCTCGTGCGCTTTCTTCTCCGCAGAGGGTATCGGAAGGTTCGCCAAACAGGTTCCCATCTAATGCTCGAACACGCGGCCCGGAAACCCCTGGTCATTCCTGTGCATCGAGGAGACCTGCCCAAAGGACTCTTCCTGCGGATTCTCAAGGATGCAGGTTTTACGCTCCAAGAGTTCCGCGAAGGCTAGATGCCTCCTGGTTTCGCTTTCAGAGAGTTCGTGCTATAACTTCGCCGTGGACGGGCGACGCGACGCACCTGTACCGAACCACACCCAGCGGCCTGTGCCGCTGGCGGATCTCGAGCGCACCTGCCCGCGCTGCAGCACCGCGCTCCACGACCGCGCCTGCAAGCTCCTCTGCCCTCGCTGCGGCTTCTACCTCTCCTGCTCGGACTTCTAGCGCCATGCCCAACCAAACGTTGCCATTCCGAGCCCTTGCTCCCGAGCGGCCAGCCTTGGCAGGCCATTCGGGGCGAGGAATCTGCTTTTCACGGCTGTGATGATGACTGCTGAGCAGCTCGGCCAAACTCTCGTCGAGATGGGCTTCACCCGCGGCCGCGTCACCGCCGACGCCTCGAGCGACTCCTACCTCTACCGCACCCCCCGCGCTGTCGTCGCCGTGCCCGTCGCCGCGCTCGAGCGCGCCTTCGAGCCGCCCCCTGACGATCCCGCCGGCGCCCCTTGGGCGATCGAGTTCAAGCTCGAAGCCCGCTGGCTCCACGCCGCCGATATCTTCCGCAAGAACGGGCTGCCCGTCCACCGTGCCGCCTTCGAGCAGTACCTCACCGCGCTGGCCAAAGTCGGCCTCTTCCCCTCGCGCGTCGAAGACTTCTACGAGTTCGACCAGCCCGACTTCCTCGACCTCGCCCTCACCCTGAACACCAAGACGCTCGCTGACGATCTCACCCCAGATATCGTCCGCCAGCGCCTCCAGCCGCTGCTCGACGCCCTCATCCGCGCCGAGCTCTACCTCGTCTTCGCCGCCACCCTCGACGTCCTCCGCTACGAGCTCCAGCAGAAGGCCGAGCTGGCCAAAGTCCGCCTCCCCGGCGAGCGCGACTAGGGGAAAAGGAGGCCGCCCGTGCCGCTCGGAATCAAATCCCGCCAGGCTGGCGGCGTCACCGTCCTGGAGCTCAGCGGCAAGATCATCCTCGGCGAAGAGTCGAGCTCGCTGCGCGAGCGCATCCGCGAGCTGCTGGCCAACGGCCAGAACAAAATCCTGCTCAACCTGGAAAACGTCACCTTCATTGACAGCGCCGGCGTCGGCACTCTGGTCTCCTCTTTCACTTCTGCCCGCGCTCAGGGCGCCCAGCTCAAGCTCGCCAACCTCACCCGGAAGTTCCGCGAAACCCTCCAGGTCACCCGCCTCCTGACCGTCTTCGAAGTCTTCGACCAGGAAGCCGACGCCCTCGCCAGCTTCAAGTGACCCGCAGGGTCATCCTGAGCGAAGCGAAGGATCCCCGGTCAGGGCGCAACCTATCGTGATCCCGGAAAGCAGCCCCCTACACTGTCATCCCGCCTGCCCTGAGCGCAGCCGAAGGGAGCGGAGTCCAGCCCTTTCGCCGAAAGGGCTGGACGCAGTCGAGGGACCTGCTTTTCTTCAGGCAGGATCCAAGCAGTAGATGACGCGCAGCGTCATCCTAAACCCCGACAGCAACCCCCCACTGTCATCCCGAGCGGAGCCCAGCCCTTTCGCCGAAAGGGCTGGGCGGAGTCGAGGGACCTGCTTTTTGCCCTTAGGCAGAATCCAATCGGCAGATGACGCGAAGCGCATTCCTGAGCCCCGAGTCATCGGGGCGAAGGATCTCCCTGCCGGAGGAAGGCGTTCAGGCGGAATCTAAGCGATAAATCGTGACTCCGGACAGCAGCTTCGGATAGAAGTCGGTCGACTTCTGCGGCAACACCTCCCCGGCGAAGGCCACTTCGCCCACCTGCTCCACCCGGATGGGGTTCACCAGGAAGGCCACCTGCGCCTCGCCCCTCTCGACCAGGCCCACCGCCTCCTCCCACTCCCGCAGGTAGCGCAGGTTCTTCTCCTGCCGCACCGACTCCTCGTCCAATCCCAGGCAGCGCTCGAGCAACAGCCGGTGCAGCACCACCAGGTCGAGCCGTCGTTGCCGCGGCGACACCGCGGCCAGCAGCTTGTTCAGGTCGGCGTCCACCCGCAGCAGAAAAAGATAGAGCGCCGGCTCGCCCGCGGCGGAGACACCGAAGCTCATGCGCTCGGCGCCGCGCTCGGCCAGGTCGCGCAGCAGCCGCGCCGCCGCCTGCTCGCGCTTCTCCCCCAAAGGGTAGGCGTACCAGTCGAAGTATTTGCTCACCTTCTCGCGGAAGGCCTCAAAGCGGAACCCGCCGAGGTTCCCCACCACGCGATGCGTGGGCAAAATCGTCACTCCGGGCTGGTTCATGTTGACGAAGGTCATCATCACCTTCTCGTGCGGCGCCTCTAGATCAATGCCGGGCGCTTGCCCGCCGGAGCCTTGGCGGAGGCGGGCGCGGCACTCGTTGCGGTAGGCCAGCGCCGTCTCGTAGCGGTGGTGGCCGTCGGCAATCACCAGCTTTTTATCGGCCATCAGCTTCTGGAAGCGCTCAATCATCGCCGGGTCGGTCACCGCCCACAGCCGGTGCACGGCGCCGTACTCGTCCGTTACCTCCTGCGGCTTCTGCTTCCGCGCCACCTGGTCGAGCAGCTTGTCCACCTGCCCGGCTGGGTCGCTGTAAATCATAAAAAGCTGCCCGGTGTGCGCCCGCGTGTGCCGCAGCAGCTCCAACCGGTCTTTCTTCGGCCCGCTGAGCGTCTGCTCGTGCCGGTGGACGACGCCCGCTTCGTAGTCCACCACGCGGCCCAGCGCGATGAACCCCTTGCGCGTCCGCTGCTCGCCCGTCCCCGGCACGGTGTACTCCTGGAAGTAGGGATAGAGCGCGGGCTGCTCTTCCTGCCGCAGCACGCCGGCGCGAATCATCTCCTCCAGCCAGCCCGCCGCTCGCGTGTAGACGTTCTCGCCGTCATCGTCCGGCTCCGGCTTCCCCTTCTCCAGATGAATCAGGTTGTAGGGCCCGTAGCTGTAGTACCGCTCCTGCATTGCCGGCGTAATCTTGTCGTAGGGCTGCGTGATCAGCTTCTCCAGCGGCCGCCCCGCCCTCTCCACGTTGTAGCGGAAGGCCCGAAAGGGAAAAATCTCCGCCATCGTCTCCTCGGATTGCTCAAGCAGGCGCGCCAGTCTACTGCCTCCGTGCACCACCGGCAAGACTCACGGCCTCCGTCTATAATGGATCCTCCAGGCTATGGGCGCGACACTCCCCACGTCCGATTTCTGGCGGCGGCTGCGGGTCTTTATCTTCGACCTCGACGGCACGCTGATTGACTCCAAGCTCGACCTCGCGCTCTCCGTCAACGCCACCCGTGCCCGCTTCACCTTCCTGCCTCTGCCTTACGAGCAGATTTACTCCTACATCGGCGACGGCGCCCCCATGCTCGTCCGCCGCGCCCTCGACCACACCGACGACGACGCGCTCGTCGAAGACGCCCTCCAGTTCTTCCTCGCCCACTACCGCGAGCACATGCTCGACAACACCCTGCCCTACCCCGGCGTGCGCGAAGGCCTGGCCGAGCTCGACGCCGACCGCCGCATCCTCACCGTGCTCACCAACAAGCCCGAACGCTTCAGCCGCGCCATCCTCGACGGCCTCGGGCTCGCCCCCCACTTCGCCCTCGTCTACGGCGGCAACAGTTTCGAGCGCAAGAAGCCCGACCCCATCGGCGTCGAAACCATCCTGCGGGAAACCGGAGCCGCCCGCGAGGAAGCGCTGGTGGTCGGCGACTCCGAGATTGACGTCCTGACGGCCCGCAACGCCGGCGTCCGCGTCTGCGGCGTCACCTACGGCCTGGGCAGCGAGCGGCTCGACGCCTACCCCCCCGACCTCCGCATCTCCAGCCTCACCGAGCTCGCCGCCCTCGTCCAGCCCTAAGCCAAAATCACTTCGCGTCCCCGCCCGCCCGCGCCCCAAAGCCCACGAACGGCTTCAGGAAGCTGGCGAACTCCATCGGGAAGACGAACTTGGTGGCGGGGCTGGCGCCGAGCGACTTCAGCGTCTCCAGGTATTGCAGGCTCATTGTGTTGGCGTCCACCGTGCGGGCGACGGAGAAAATCTTCTCCAGCGCCAGCGCGTAGCCCTCCGCCCGCAGGATGGCCGCCTGCCGCGCGCCTTCGGCTTCGAGAATGGCCGCCTGCTTCTCCCCTTCGGCCACGGTGATTTTCGCCTGGCGCGTGCCGTCGGCTTCGGTCACCACCGCGCGCCGGCTGCGCTCGGCGCTCATCTGCTTGGTCATGGCCTCTTGGATGATCTTGGGCGGCTCGATTTCGCGGATTTCGACTGAAGTGACTTTGCCGCCCCAGCGGTGGGTCACTTCGTCGAGCTTGCCACGCAGGACGTTGTTGATCTCTTCGCGCTTGGCCAGGACGTCGTCGAGCGCGATGTCGCCCACCACGGCGCGCAGCGTGGTGGTGGCGATGCCCTGCGTGGCCCCGGCAAAATCCTTCACCTTCACCACGCTGCTCTCGGGGTCGGTCACCTTCCAGTAAATGAGGAAGTCAATGGCGATGGAGGCGTTGTCCTTGGTGATGCAGGTCTGCCGCGGGATGTCGAGGAAATGCTCGCGCAGGTCGACCCACACCGGGACGTCATTCACCGGAATCAGCAGCACCAACCCCGGCCCCTTCTCCCCGGCCGACCGCCCCAGCCGGAACACCACGATTCGCTCGTACTCCTTCACCACCTTGATCATCTTGTAGAGGAGCACGACCGCGAAAAACAGGATTACCAGCAGCGCTACACCGAACATCACCCCCTCCTTTCCTCGGCGAGCCGTTCGACTCGCAAGGTCAACCCGCGCACTTCGAGCACCCGAATTTTCTCCCCTGCGGCCACCGGCGCCGTCTCCGCCTCCGCATTCCAGTCCTCGCCCTCCACCAGCACGACGCCGCGCGGATTCAACGCCGTCTTGACGATGCCCTCCGCTCCCACCACGGCTGCCACGCCGGAACGCACCGGCCGCCGGTGCGCCTTCACTACCAGCCGCAGGGCAACCGCGCACACTCCCACCCAGAACCCCACCACGCTCCCGATGGCCAGCCAGGAAACGCGGTAACCGGGAATGCGCGGGTAGAGCAGCAGCGAGCCCAACACCAGAGAAGTCGCGCCCACCGCGGTCAGCAGACCGTGGGAGACGATTTTCAACTCGAGCACAAGGAAAACCATCCCCAGCAGGAGCAGCGCCACCCCGGAGGCCTGCACGGGCAGGTTGGCCAACCCCATCAATCCCAGCAACACCGCCAGCACACCCAGCGTCCCTGCTACGAATCCGCCCGGAGTCACCACCTCCACCACCACCGCCAGCAGACCCAACACCAGCAGCAGGTAGGCAAGCGTCGGGTCGGACACCACATTAAGCACACGCTCACGCCAGCTCATCTCCAGCCACAGCGGCACGGCGTCGGCGGTAGAGAGCGTCACGGGGCCACGCGCGGTTTCAACCACGCGCCCCTCGAGCTGCCGCAGCAGGTCGTCCAAATCGTTGGCGGCGATTTCCACCACCTTCAACTCGAGCGCCTCCCCTTGAGCCGCTGAAGCGCTCTCCCGCACCGCTTTCTCCGCCCAGTCGGCGTTGCGCCCGCGCGCCGCCGCCAGCGAGCGCGCGTAGGCCACCGTGTCGTTCACGACCTTCTCGGACACCGCTCCGCCGCTCAGTTGAACCGGGTGCGCCGCGCCGAGGTTTGTCCCCGGCGCCATGGCGGCGACGCTGCTCGCCAGCACAATCAGGCAGCCAGCCGAAGCAGCCCGCGCGCCCCGCGGCGCCACGTAGACCACCACGGGGACGTGCGCATTCAGAATCCGCTGAATGATCTGCCGCATGGACGTGGCGAGCCCGCCCGGCGTGTCGAGCCGCAGGACGACTGCCGTCGCCCCGCGACTCTCCGCCTCGCTGATGCCCCGCTCGATGTATTCGGCGCTGATGGGACCGATGGGCCCACTGTAGGTGAGCACCACCACTTCGCCGGCCTCAAGGCCGACGACAAAGAAGGAAAGAAGCAGAAGAGAGAGAAGACCGGCGGTGCCGAGGCGGGGTTTCACGGAAGTTCGCTCGCTGCCGCAGCGTTGAGCTGCGGCAAGCCTACTCCCCCGCTCCCGTCGGTGTCAATTGCGAAGGGACGAGCCTCAAAGACACGAAGACACGTAGACGGAAGGGCACAGCTTCTCGGAGCGAAGCGGAGATCCCGAGCCTGTCGAGGGAAGCCGTGCCGAAAAAAAGCCGCGCGCAGCGCAACCTTGGAAGGGGTGCGGGCTTGTCCCGAGCGGAGCCGAGGGAGAAAACCCTCTGTGGGTGTCCCCGCCGCCTGAAGGTTATGCAACCGCTTCTAGCCCCAAAGACACGCAGACACAAAGGGGACTGTTTCTGAAATGCCTTTCTTTTTGCCTTTGTGCCTTTGTGGCTAATCCAGGCTGCGCACGTAGTGAACCAGGTGCCAGATTTCCGTGTCGGAGTGAATCTCCCCGAAGCCGGGCATCCCGGTGTTGCGAATCCCGTTCTTGATGATCCAGAACAGCTCGGCGTTCGAGTAGCGCTGCGCATCCGGCCCGCCGAGCCCCGGCACCGGCGGGTACATCGAAAGCCCCATCTTGGTGGGCGTGGTGCCGTCTTGCCCGTGGCAGCTGGCGCAACTCCCGCCGTATTGCATGTGGCCCGAAGCGACAGTGATTTCGCTCGGCGCGAGCTCCGGCGGCACCCCTTCGCGTGCCACCGCCCGCGCCACCAGCCACCGCTTGGCCTTGGCCGCCACGTAGCCTTCAAGCTGGCTCGGCGACTGTCGCGCCCGCAAGTCGAAACTCGCCGCCGCGTAGGCGCCGCCCACGGCGGCAAGCACTACGAGAATAGCGACAATCACTCCCACCTTACGCCTCATCTGTCCTCCCACGGCGTCTGAGCCAGATTTCAGTCCCTTTTTCGAAATTGAACGCTACCCCGTCGACCAGTTGGTTGATCAAGAACAGACCGCGCCCGTGCGGCGCCAGCAGGTTGTCCGCTCTCACCGGATTGCACAGCGCGGCGGGGTCGAAAGACGAGCCGACATCTTTGACCACCACCAAGATTCCACAGCCTTCCTGCACGGCCACGCAAATCCTGACCCCCTTGGTCGGGTCGCCTCGGTTTCCGTGCACGATCGCATTCGCCAACGCCTCGTGGAGGGCCAGCTCGACCCCTTCCCACTCGGCCTGACAACCTGTCCCCTCCATCACCCGGGTGATTTGGGGGACCACGTCATCCAGCACCCGCAGGTCGGACGGCACCACCAGCTCGAATTTCAAGACCAGTTTCTCGACATCGAACTCGCACTGCGGGGGCACCTCCGTCGGCTCAGACACGGTTGTTCACTCCTCTGTGTTTCATCTGCGGGGGACACGCGCGGGCCGGTCAGGGGTCCCGCCGTGCTTTCTCCTCGCCCCTCTTTTGATGACCAAGGGGGCCCGAACGCTCCAACCCCGCCCGGCTTGCCCCCACGCGGTTGAATCCATCATCCAGTTCCCTGCATCCAACAAGCTGCAAGAAAAGACCCCTGCGTACTTCTGCGCGGTCCAACGACCGCGCTCGGGGGAATCCCAAGGAGGTTTGACTTATGAAGCGAACGATCACTCTCATCCTCGCCCTGGCGTTGACCACGGCCGCCGGCGTAGCCTTGGCCGGCAGCCAGGAGGGCAAAGCCACTAAGGTCGAGGGGACACTGGTGGACAGCAAGTGTTACCTGATGAATGAGAAGAACGTCTCCAACGACCACATGACGCCCAAGGGGACGATGCCCAATTGCGGCACCGCCTGTGCCAAGATGGGCATCCCGGTCAGCCTGCTGACAACCGAGGGCAAGGTGTACACTCTGGCGGTCCCGGCGCCTGTCATTGCCGACCACGTGGGGAAGACGGCGCGGGCCAGCGGAACCCTCAAGCAGGCCAGCCTCATCGTGGACAAGCTGGAGGTCAAGGAAGGCACCACCTGGAAGGAAGTCCCGATCGCCACGATGATGTAGTCACCGCTCTCGTCCGGCTCTTCAGCTCGGATGAGGCGAAGTTGCATGCGAGAAGAAGAGTCCGCGCTCCCGCGGGCTCTTCTTTTTTGGAGCTGGGCCGGGAGACTGCCTAGAGGGAGCCGGCGCGGCCCATCTGCTCCACGTTCATGCCGCCGTCGGCGCCCGCCTCGGCCTGCATCAGCGCCTCCACGTCAATGTTGGCCAGCTTGCTCACGATGCGGGCGATCATGCGCGACGAGGTCTCGATCTGCTCCACGCTGCCCGGGTTGTACTCCGTCTTGAGCGCAATCAGGTTAGCGGTGATGGAGTTGAGCGGGTTGTTGATGTTGTAGGTCAGCTCGCGCACGTGCCCCATCAGCACGTCGCGCTCCTTGCGCAACGCCTGCGAGGCGGCCCGGCAGCGCAGCCAGGCCAGCAGCATCCGCCCCGCCACCGCCGACGCCACCAGCGGCGCAATCACCCACACGCCCCACCCGCCCAGCAGGCCCAGCGCGGTGAGCACGCTCTGCGCCAGCAGCGCCAGCAGGTAGGTGAAAAGCGCAAACCCGCCCGCCATGAGCAGCCGGTTCCGCCCCCGGTGGTCCTTCTTCCCTGCGTTGTTCGTTCCCTGTCCGTTCTCGCCCATTGTCTGCCCTCACACCACGCGTAGCGGAAGGCTTCAGAGTCTGTGTGACAACCCGCGATTTTCGTCAGAGCACGGTTTCAACCGTGCCGCCACTGCCTCGTTTTGATTGCGGCTTTAGCCGCTGCGGGCATCGAAAGCTAGTTTTCACACGACTCTTCAGCCTTCCATTGTCCTCTTCAAGCTGCTCAATTCTACCTCACCC
>JACPRL010000013.1 GCA_016189965.1 Acidobacteriota bacterium
CTGTTGGTCGAAAAGCCCATCGCCGCCTCGCTCGCCGAAGCCGACGAACTCCTCCGCGCCGCCGACGAGAACCGGCGCATCTTACAGGTGGGCCACACCGAGCGCTTCAATCCGGCCACGGTGGCCGCCGCGGGCATCGTGACGCAGCCGCTGTTTTTCGAGGTGCACCGCCTGGGCGTCTTCTCCGGGCGCAGCCTCGACATTGACGTCATCTTCGACCTGATGATTCACGACCTCGACATCGTGCTGAGCTTCGTGGCCGCGCCGGTCGAGCAGGTGCACGCTGTCGGCATCCCCATCCTGAGCCCGCGGGTGGACATTGCCAGTGTGCGCCTCGAATTTGCGAACGGCTGCGTGGCCAACTTCACCGCCAGCCGCGTCTCCACTGACCGCGTGCGCAAGCTGCGCTTCTTCCAGCCCGCCGCTTACGTCTCGCTCGATTTCACGCGCCAGGACGTGCTGGTCATCAGCCTCGATTCGCCTCCTGACGCCGCCCAGGCCGCCGTCTTGTCGGCTGCGGGCTTGCCTGCCGGCCTGAAAATCCGCAAACTGGAGACGGTGCCGGAAGAGCCGCTGCGCGCCGAGCTGCGGGTTTTCCTCGAGGCGGTGCGCACGAGGCGCCCCGGGCCAGCGAGCGGCCCGGAAGGGCGGCGCGCACTGGAAGTCGCCGAACGCGTCGCCGCTGCCATGGCGGCTCACGCCCGCAAGCTGCCGGCGAGTCTGGCGCCGAGCGGAGCGGCCCGTTAACGGCCGGAAAGCTATGGCGAACCGTTGGGAACCGCGCCTGCTGGTCGAATGGGACGACGAGTTCGCCCACGCGCGCCCGCGGGAGGAGGCGCCGGCGGCGGAGAAACTGGCGAGCGAGTGGGCGCCCACGCTGCTGGTCGACTGGCAAGACCCCTTCGCCCACACCCAGCGCAGTTGGAGCTACGCCGGCCCGCCCATCCCCATCGAATCCGACCTGCGGCTGATGGTGAACTGGAGCGACGAACTGGCGGAGTCGCGCCGCCGCGAGACCGCCATGGCCGCCGGCATCGCGCACCTGCTGGTGATTCTCTTCCTGCTCTTCAGCCCGCGGTTCCTCTCGCAGAAGCCGCGCTCGGCCGAAGAGGAGGAGGAGAAAATCCGCAGCGCTCTGTCCCTGCTCTACATTCCGCCGGAGCTGATGCAGAAGCCGCAGACACCTCCCGACCTGACGCCGGAAGAGCGCCGGCGCGCCGCCGTGCGCACGCCGTTCACCGTTGACCCGCGCGAGATTGAGCGCGCCCTGCCGCCTCCCCCGCCCGTCACCTTGCCGCCCGGCGGTGGGGGCGGCGCACCCGGCTTGCCCGGCGAAGACGATCGAACGTCACCCGGCCGCGAGCGCACAGAACGGCCACGTGAGGTTGTCCGCCTGGAAGACATTCCCCGGCCGCAAGACGGACAGTCCTCCGCCCTCGGCCTCCCGTCTGTCCGCCCCGGACGTGCCATCGAGGAGTCCTTGCGCCGCTCGCAGGGCGGCGGCGGCGTGCCGGGCGATCTGGGCGGCCCCATCCATCCCAACCTGAACACGCCCTTCCCCGTCATCCTCTCCGACACGCGCGGGGTGGACTTCGGGCCTTACCTGGTGCGCCTGCTGCACAAAGTCCGGCGCAACTGGTACGCCGTGATGCCTGAGTCCGCCCACCTGGGCGAACAGGGCCGCGTGGTGATTGTCTTCACCATTCTCAAGGACGGCGCCGTGCCGTCCGGGCAGCCCACCGTCGTTGCCACGTCCGGCCGCTCCCACCTCGACCGGCCGGCGCTCGCCTCCATCACCGCCTCGCAGCCCTTCCCGCCGCTGCCCGACGAGTTCACCGGCGACCACATCGTGCTGCAGTTCACCTTCCTCTACAATTTGCCCATCGACTACGGCGGCCCGTAGCGCTAGGCCGTCTGGTAATGAGGGTGCGGCCGCAACCCTCAAACGCTCCGAGCCCCCAGGCCCCCGCCTGGGGGATATGGGGGCCGTACAATTCAATTCCCCGAGGCAGGAGCCTCTGGGCTCGAGGCGAAAGGGAATCGTTGCGGCGCGTCGAAGAGCAGCCAGCGGTGGAACCCTGAAGGGTTCCGCTACATCGCGTGTTCCTCTCGTCGTAGCGGAAAGCTTCAGCCTTCCAGTCCCACTTCGCCATGGCTTCTAGGGGATTCCCGGCGGCTGGTGCCGCCGGGCTCGGCGTGTGGAGGGTTTGAAATGGCTTGTAGTACTCTGTCCAAGGCATTGTCATTCTGAGCGAAGCGAAGGATCTCTTTGTGAGACTCAATCGCACGCAGATCGCCGGGATGCTGCTGCTGCTGGCGCTGCTGCTTCTCGCCACGCTCATCCGTTATTGGGACGTGTTGCTACCGTGAGCACAAGGGCGCGATGTCAGAGAGTCAATCGGTGGGACAGACATTCCTGTCTGTCTTGGCGCCGCCGGCGCCAGTGGTCTTGGGAGGAAGAGCGGCTGGCGCCGCTCGACCCTTCGACTGCACTCAGGGCAAGCAGGCCCTTCGAGTGCCTCAGGGTAAACAGGAATGTCTGTCCTACTGTCTGGCCGCTACGCGGCCATGACAGACAAGAATGTCTGTCCTACTGTCTGATGCAATGAACGAAGGGATTGCACCAAGATGTGGCCGCTGCGCGCCATGACCCTTCGGCTGCGCTCAGGGCAGGCAGGCAGGAATGCCTGTCCTACTGACAAGGAAGACCGTGGCCGGGGTTTCGCGGCCCTGCGGGTTCGCTTGACTCGACTGCGCTGCCTTGGCTGCGCGCAAGCCAACGGAATGACACACGCTGGGAGATTGCTTATGCAGGCCTCAATAGCCCGGCTGGAAGCAAACTAGAAGAATTGGGTTTCAACCACTGAGGTTACAGTTTTCTTGTTGGGAAGCTATCTGCATTGAGTACTTCCACCAACCCCCTCGTCGTGCTCGTCGGCCCTACGGCCAGCGGCAAGTCGGCGCTGGGGCTGTTTCTCGCCGAGCAACTGGGCGGCGAAATCCTCATCTGCGACTCAACCCAGGTCTACCGCCACTTCGACATCGGCACGGCCAAAGATCCGCCCGCGCTCCGGCAGCGCGTGCCGCACCATCTGGTAGACCTCTGCGAGCCCGACGAAGAATTTACCGCCGGCGACTACCTCCGCCTCGGCCGCCAGGCGCTGGAGGCTGTGAGCGCTCGCGGGCGCCTGCCCGTCGTCACTGCCGGTACGGGGCTCTATCTTCGCGCGCTGCTCGAGGGCCTTTCGCCGCTCCCGCCGCGCTCGCCCGAGCTGCGCGCCCGCTTACAGGAACGCGCCGAGGAGCGCGGCCCGGAATACCTCCACCGGCTGCTGGCGCGTGTGGATGCGGCTTCCGCGCGCGACATCGCTCCGCGCGATACGCCCAAGCTTGTGCGTGCCCTCGAGGTCTACTTCCAGGTGCGCCGCCCGCGCAGCGAGCTCTTCCGCGAAGGCCGCCCGCGACTCGAAGGCTATGCGGTGTCGAGGCTCGGCCTGCTGCCGGAGCGACAGGCGCTCTACGAGCGCATCGAGGCGCGTGTCGAAGAGATGCTGGAGGCCGGCTGGCTCGAAGAGGTCCGCCGGCTGCGCGAGCGCTTCCCCGACACCGCGAAGCCTTTCAGCTTTATTGGCTACCGGCAGCTCGTGGCCCACCTGTGCGGCGAGCTCTCGCTCAAAGAGGCTGTCAAGCAGGTCAAGCACGAGACGCGGCAGTACGCCAAGCGCCAGATCACCTGGTTCCGCAAAGAGCCCGGCGTTGCCTGGCTGCGCGGGTTCGGCGACGACAGGGTTATTGGGGGCGCTGCGTTGAATCAGATTCTGCTTTCTCTCAATTTGGAGGAACGGAAGTGACGAACAACGAACAAGAATATCGGGAGGGTCTGGAGCTGTACGCTAGGGCGCAGAGGTTGCTCGCAACTCTTAGAGATTCCGTCGGATTTGAGCTTGCCGAAGGCACAAGACAAAGGTTCTTACGACTTCATCACGTAATCAACGCCACTCCACGCCTTCCAATTCTTGAACGACTCGTTCCCACCCGCGATTTGCATCGGCACTGGCTGAGAATCTTCACCGACTCCGCCATAGGCTACACGCAGGAAGGTCTTGCAGCCTGCTACTACCATCTGAACAATCTTGGATCTCTTGAGAGTGAGATGGTTACGCTGGTCGTGAGCCACGTCGATGAGCTCCGCTTGCAGCCTGGCCAAGTGATGGCTGTTGGGAACACACGCCGGCTCGATTTCGAGTATCAGGCGTTTGTTCTCGCAGTCCGTCGCACGCTTGAGTATTTTGCAGTCTCAGTCGGCGCCTTTTTCAAACGGGAGGCACACCGAATTCGCGGCCTTGCTGACTCGATTAGAGGTTCTGAGCCAGAGGAGATCAGCACGCGAGCGATTACCCGCCTAAACGCGTCGCTTAACCAGATCGCATATGTACTGCCCCTTGCCGAGCAGATGACAACGATTCGTGACCAGCTAGCACACTGGCGCCCGGTTCCCGCAGGGACTCTTAACATCACCCGCGGCCCCGATAGAATCTACGTAGGTCTTCTTGGAGGGGGACAGAACCTTCGTCTTTGGAACTCAGAAGTTGAGGTTCGTCCAACGCTTCGGGAAGAGAATGGCGTCGTCATTGGACTGCTGTCTCCTCTCTTGGCTGACGAACTTACTCGTGTTGAAGATTTCATGTTTTCAGTCTACGCGGATATGGGGCTCGCGTGAACAATCAGTAGGCCCGCGCCACAAGCCTCAAAACCGCGCTACATCCTCGTGCTTCGATCCTTGCGTTAGAACCCCTCGAGGCGCTGGCGCGCCTGCGCGCCGCTGCGGTGCGTTGACGCGGCGTGCCCGCTGCCCGTATTGCTGTCTGCATAAGAAATGTGCCAGGGATGTCATTCCGTCTGTCCTGAGCGCAGCCGAAGGGCCGCGAACCACGGGCCACGGTCTTTTCTTGACCAGTAGGACAGGCATTCCTGCCTGTCGAGCGGCGCCAGCCGCTCTTCCTCCCAAGCCAACTGGCGCCTGCGGCGCCAAGACAGACACGAATGTCTGTCCCACCAATTGACTCTCAGACCTCGCGCCCTTGTCCCCCTGCTCCGCCTCCCTCCCCGTTGTCATTCCCAGCCCTTGCGCCTGACGCCTCCCTTATTACTAGCTGCGGGTCCAGGGGAATTCGGCGCCGAGGAAGTCGCGCAGGCGGCGGTTGTGCGGGGCGAAGAACTCCTCGAGGCGCTCGCGGGTCGCGCCGTTCATCGCGGCGGCGTCGGTGCGGTTGAAAACGGGAAAGGCGTTCGGCTGCCAGGGCGGGAGGCCGAGGAAGGCGAGTGTCTTCTGCAGCGCCGCGGCGGGCTGCTCGAAGAGCTCCGTACTGTCCAGCACCAGAAACTGTTGGCGGGGAAACAGGCTCATCCACTCCTGCAACTGGTCAACGTAGATGCCGCGGGCCCGGTAGGAGTAGCGCTGGTGGTTCAGGCTGTAGTAGCTCTCGTCGGCCAGCATTCGCTCCCGCTCGCCCCGCAGCCGCTCCGGCTCGCGGGCGATGGCCTCCTCGAAGGAGAGCGACTCCTGGCCGAGCAGGCAGGAGTGCTGGTAGTGCGAGTAGGCGCGCTCGACCGGGTCGCGCAGCAGCACGATGAGCTTCGCCGCCGGGAGCAGCGTGCGAATCCGCCGCGGCGCCCGCGGGTCGAACAGGTAGTAGGGTGTGGCTTCGCCGGTGAGCATCCGGTGCCGCTGGCGGGCCTCGACCACTGTCTTGTAGGCCACGGTAGGGAAGTGCGCCCGGTACCAGCCCACGCCGCGCCCGTAGTGCTGGTTGAAGAAGTGAATCTCCTTCTGGTAGGCGCGGCCCACGCAGGGGTGCTGGCTCAGGTATTGGTAGAGAGAGGTGGTCCCGGAGCGTTGGGCGCCGAGGATGATGAAGTCGGGGAGGAGGCGGAAGGAGGAGGTCGCTCGCCGCGGGGCGAAGCGCGTGTGGCGGAGCACCTGCTTGGCCCAGTCGGGAATCAGCGGCTTGATCGTTGCCTCCAAA
The DNA here is from genome assembly GCA_016189965.1 of Acidobacteriota bacterium. Lineage (GTDB taxonomy): Bacteria > Acidobacteriota > Terriglobia > Acidiferrales > 2-02-FULL-67-57 > JACPRL01. Next base: position 6,027 of record JACPRL010000013.1, read on the forward strand.
CTGCTTCCCGTCCCTTCTTCCAACGGCGGAGCCATCTGGTTGCGTTGGCGTGCGGGGGTGCCGCCTCCGAATCTGCTAGTCGTCGGTCAGAGAGAAGGCCTCACTGGCCGGATTGGCCGTCGTCTGCTAGCGCCCCAGTTTCTCTGCAGCTTGTGCCACCACCCCATCTTTGATGTTTGTGAGCAAGTTCATTGCCGCCCTATAGTAGTCTTCGTGAAACAACTC
>JACPRL010000071.1 GCA_016189965.1 Acidobacteriota bacterium
ACGGAAAATAGAGAAAGAAGGGGGGCTTCGCCCCCCTGACAGACAGGAATGTCTGTCCTACTGTTCTCCTCCCCATCCTCGCGCTGTATGGTGGAACGGCCGGAAAAGCAGATTCCTCGCCGCCAAGGCAAGCAAGGGCTCGGAATGACAGACGCTCTGAAGGGTGCTCGGTCACTACTCGCCTCAAAGGAGCGAGGCATCGAAGGGGCGCGGCAGCAGGGTGCGCATGCGATGGACGGCCACCTTGCCCTTCAAATTGGCCAGGATGATTTCGGCATCACCGCAGAACTCCCAGATGATCTGGCGGCAGGCGCCACAAGGGGGGGTCAAGCGGTCGGTGTCCGCCACCACAGCGAGGCGCTTGAAGGCGCGCTGGCCCTCGGACAGCGCCTTGAAGAGCGCCACGCGCTCGGCGCAGAGGGTCAAGCCGTAGCTGGCGTTCTCGATGTTGCAGCCGGTGTAGATGCGGCCCTGCGTCGTCTCGACGGCAGCGCCGACCGCGAAGCCGGAGAAAGGTGCGACGGCGCGGGCGCGGGCGCGCCGGGCGCGGCTGATCAGGCGACGCTGGGCGGCGGTCATTTCTCCACCTCGGCGATAGCAGGAATCAAGGCTTGCAAGAAAGCGGAGAATTGCCGGCCGACGTGCTCGCCGGCTTCGAGGACTTCGTCGTGGCTGATTTTTTTCTTCGAGAGCCCGGCGGCCATGTTGGTGACACAGGAGATGCCCAGGACACGCAGGCTCATGTGGTTGGCGACGATGACTTCGGGCACGGTGGACATCCCGACCACGTCGGCGCCCAGGCGGGCGAGTGCCCGTACTTCCGCCGGGGTTTCGTAGCTGGGGCCGTGGACGGCGGCGTAGACGCCTTCGAAGAGGCGGAGGCGCTGGCGGCGGGCGACCTTTTTGGCGATGGCGATGAGCTCCTTCGAATAGGCTTCCGTCATATCAGGGAAGCGGGGGCCGAAACGCTCGTCGTTGGGGCCGAGCAAGGGGTTGGTGGCCTGGAGGTTCACGTGGTCGCGGATGAGCAGCAGGCCGCGGGCGCGCAGCTTGCGGTTGATGCCGCCGGCGGCGTTGGTAAGGACGAGGGTGCGGACGCCGAGGAGGCCGAGGACGCGGATGGGAAAAGTGACCTGCGACATCGGATAGCCTTCGTAATAGTGCGCGCGCCCCTGCATCACCGCCACCGGGACACCGCGGCAGCGGCCCACCACCAGGCGCCCGGCGTGGCCGGCGGCGGTGGAGGTGGGGAAATGAGGAATCTCCTGGTAAGGGATGCGTGTCGCCTGGGTAAGGCTATCAGCGAAAGCGCCCAGGCCGGAGCCGAGCACCAGGCCGAGCCGCGGGCGCAGTGGGGTGCGCTGCTCGAGGAAGCGGGCAGCCTCCTGGGCCTGTTCATAGAGACTGCGGGTCATGGCTTCCTAGAACCAAGCATCGTGCAACGTGCATCGTGCAACGGGCGGGGACACCCAAAGAGGGTTTCCCCCTTCGACTCCTCCCGACCTCGTCGGGACTCGCTCAGGGCAATGCCGCACCTCTTCCAAGGTTGCGCTGCGCGCAGCATTTTTTCGGCGGGGCTTCCCTCGTCCCGCTGCGCGGGACTCGGGACAAGAAAGCCCCGCCCTTCCAGCCGTGCCCTTCGAACAGGCCTGACCCGCCTCGCCGGGATTCTGCGATGACTTCCGGTGTTTTCTCGGCGGCGGGTGCCGCCGGGCTCGGCGTGTGAGGGGTGCGTGTGGCAGTCACGAGTTCCTCGGCGCTTTGCTGGCTTTGATAGCGGGGTGGAGGAACCTTCCGCGCGTATGCAATAACTGCGAGAGAGTTCGCCCTGCGGGCGAATGACAGACCCTTCGGCTTCGCTCAGGGCAAGCAGGAATGTCTGTCCCACGGAAAATCTCCATTGGGAGCGGTCACTTCCAAGCGAGTCCAAGCACGCGGTCTCCGCTTCGATCGGAAAAGGCCTGACCCGCCTTTCAAGGGTTTCGCAATAGGCCCTACCCCTCATGGCTTCCGATGCTCCCCCGGAGGCGGGCCATCATAGCAGAATGCCGGCCAGGGCCGCCGACATGAAGTTGGCCAGCGTGCCGGCAATCATGGCGCGAAAACCCAGGCGGGCCAGGTCGGCGCGGCGGTCGGGGGCCAGCGCGCCGATGCCGCCGATTTGTATGCCGATGGAGCTGAGATTGGCAAAGCCGCAGAGAGCAAAGGTAGCGATGGTGATGGAGCGCGGGCTGAGGCTGTTGGAGGCAATGAGCTGGCCCAGCTGGCCGTAGGCAATGAACTCGTTGGTCACCATGCGCAGGCCGAGCAGGTTGCCGACCGTGGTGGCCTCGGCCCAAGGCACCCCCAACAGCCACGCCATAGGGCTGAAGACCCAGCCGAGAACCTGCTCCAAGTTGGCGGGGAAATAGGGAAAGCCCAACTGTCCCAGCCCGTCGTGGACTGCCCCCAGCACCCAGTTGAGGAAGGCGATCAAGGCGAGAAAGGAGATCAACATGGCGGCGACATTGAGCGCCAGGTGCAGCCCGTCGGTGGTGCCGCGCGCGGTCGCTCCCAGGATGTTCGGGTCGGTGCGCTCGACCTCGACGCGGACCACACCGGCGGTCAGTGGGGTTTCGGTCTCGGGGAGGAACATCTTGGCCAGCAGGATGGTGCCGGGGGCTGTCATCACCACCGCAGTCAGCAGGTGGCGAGCTTCGGCGCCGAAGGCGATGTAGGCGGCCATGACGCCTCCGGCGATATGCGCCATGCCGGAGGTCATGATGGTCATCAGCTCGGACTGGGTGAGCTTGGAGAGGTAGGGGCGGATGGTGAGGGGCGCCTCGGTCTGGCCCATGCCGAACACACTGGCGGCCACGGTCACCGACTCCGCGCCGCTCGCCCCCAGCAAGCGGGTCATCAGCCAGGCGAAGCCGCGGATGACCTGCTGCATCACGCCGTAGTAGTAGAGGATGGCGAAGAAGGCGGCCACAAAGATAATGGTGGGCAAGACGTCAAAGGCGAACACGGTTCCATAGGATTTGCTGAAGTCGCTCTCGGCCACGCCCAACTGGCCGAAGACGAACCCGGAACCGGCCCGCGCCAGGTGGAGGAACCGAGTCACCACACTGCCCAGGGTGGCGAACAGGGCTCGGCCTATATCGGTGCGTAACACAAACAGAGCGAAGACGAATTGCAGCGCGAGGCCCACGACAACGGTCTTCACGCGGATGGCACGGCGGTTGGTGGAAAACAGGTAGGCCAGCGCCAGCATCACCAGAATGCCCAGCAAACCCATCAGACGCTCCATCGTTTCCTCCTTGTGGAGTCTTTCTTGCCGGGAAGAGTTAATGATGTTCTCGAAACAAAGTAACCGGCCAGCGGGCGGGGACACCCAAAGCCTTTGAGTGGAAGGCTGAAGCCTTCCGCTACAGCGGGAGCGATGTAGCGGAACCCTTCAGGGTTCCACCTCCAGCTGGTGGCGAGCGGGGCGAACAGCAGATCCTTCGACTCCGTCCCGCCCTTTCTTGAGCCGCCTCGGCACCCAGCGACGCGGGCATGCGGCAACCGTCGGCGACGATGCCCGAAGCCATCACCGGAAAGGACGGGACTTCGCTCAGGATGACAACCTGCGCTTTTTCTGCCGTATTCCGTGAACATCATTAGGAGAGCGTATTCCAGACGAGGGGCCGGGGCGGCGGCGGCGTGGGGGCAATCTGGAAAGCGGAGGCGAGCCAGCGCCGCGCTTCGGCCAGCCGGTCGGGCTGATTGGCGAAGAGGGTGGCGAGGGGCTCGCCGCGCTCCACCTTCTCGCCCACTTTCTTGCGCAGGATGAGGCCGACGGCGGGGTCGACGGAGTCTTCCAGCCGCTCGCGGCCGGCGCCGAGGGCCATCGAAGCCCAACCGACCTGTTCCGCCTCGATGCGGGCTAGGTAGCCGGCGTCGGGCGCCGGGAAGTCTTCGCGGTGGCGCGCCTGGGGGAGACGCGAGGGGTCGTCCACCACGCGGGGGTCGCCGCTCTGGCGGGCGATGATACGGCGGAATTTTTCCGCGGCGGCGCCGGAGCGAATCAGCTCATCGTAGCGGGCGCGCTCCTGCTCAACGCTCGAGGCGGCCGCGCCGAAGTGAAGCATCCAGGCGGTCAGGTCGCGGCAGAGCGCCCGCAGGTCGTCGGGGCCTTCGCCCTTGAGAGTTTCGACGGCTTCGGCGACTTCGAGGGCGTTACCGACGGCGCGGCCGAGCGGCTGGTCCATGTCGGTGAGCAAAGCCACCACGCGCTTGCCCATCCGGGTGCCGATGGACTGCAAGGATTCGGCGAGCCGCGTGGCGTCCTCGAGGGTTTTCATAAAGGCGCCGGAGCCGACTTTGACGTCGAGCACGAGAGCATCGATGCCCTCAGCCAGCTTCTTGCTGAGGATGGAGGCGGTGATGAGGGGCACGCTTTCGACGGTGGCGGTGAGGTCGCGCAGAGCGTAGAGCTTCCTGTCGGCGGGAGCGAGTTCCTCTGTCTGGCCGATGAGGGCGCAACCGACCTCGCGCAAGGCGGCGCGGAAGTCGGCGAGGGTGAGGCGAACGTTGAAGCCGGGGATGGCTTCGAGCTTGTCGAGCGTGCCGCCGGTGTGGCCGAGGGAGCGGCCGGAAATCATGGGGACAACGAGGCCGGCGGCGGCAGCGACGGGGGCGAGGATGAGGGAGGTTTTGTCGCCCACACCGCCGGTGGAGTGCTTGTCGACCTTCGCGCCGGGCAGTTCGGAGAGGTCGAGCACTCGGCCCGAGCGCATCATGGCTTCGGTGAGGTCGGCGGTCTCCTCGGGGGTCAGGCCGCGGAAGTAGACCGCCATGAGCCAGGCGGCCATCAGGTAGTCGGGGATGTCGCCGCGGGTGTACTGCTCGATGAGGAAGAAGGTTTCTTCGCGGGTGAGGGGGTTGGCGTCGCGCTTCTTGCGAACCAGTTCGGCGGCGCGCATGCCGTCGCGCGGGGCTCTTACCCGCCCTGACCGTTGGAGGTTTCGAGGCGGAGAACGGGGATTTCGGCGGGACAGCGGAGGCGGAAGGGGAAGACGACGGTGCCGATGCCGCGGCTGACGTACATCTGGGTCTCGCCCAACTGCTCGAGGCCGTGGCGGAGGCGGGCGGGGAGGCGGAGGCCGCGGCGGTCGAGGAAGGAGCGCACGCGGGGGAAATCGACCTGGCCGCCGTGGGTGTGGCCGGCGAGGACGAGGTCAATGCCGTGAGCGGCGGCGGCGGGCAAGACCACGGGGTTGTGGCAGAGGAGGATGGTGAAGGTTTTGGGGATGACGCCGAGGAGGGCGCGCTCGAGGTCGTGGGCCCAGTAGTCAACGTCGTCGACGCCGGCGACGACGACGGCCGAGCCGTTGCGGGCCAGGCGGACGTGGCGGTTGCGCAGCACGGCGATGCCCTGCTCTTCGAGCGCCTGGCTGATGGAGTCAGCATCGACGCGGAAGTCGTGGTTGCCCAGCACAGCGAAGACGCCCAAGCGGGCGCGCAGCCGGCCCAGGGCGCGGGCCATGGGAGCGATGAAGTTGGCGGAGTGGCTGACAAAATCGCCGGTGAGGGCAACGAGGTCAGGGTCGAGGCCGTTGGCCAGCTCGACGGCGCGCTCGACTTCTTCCAGGCGGGTGTAGAGGCCGTGGTGGATGTCGGTGAGCTGAGCCAGGCGGAGGCCGGCAAAGTCGGCCGGCAACCGCGGGAAGCGGAGCGGCTGGTGGGTAATCTGGATTTGGTGGCGGCGACGAATCCGGTGTGTTCGCAGTGGCATTAGAACCCGCAGTTTTCTACGCCCCGGAGTGCGGCCACTCTAGCATCTCCCCTCGGGGATGTAAAGCGGCGCGAAGGCTGGCGACTCGCGACTGGCGACTGGTTTTCGCCGGGTTGCTGCCGGGTTGCGCACGGGGATTTCTCGCGTTGGGCACAGGCAAATTTTCGCCCCTGGAGGGCTGTCTCGGCGGAGGGAGAGGGGGTGAGCCCCGCCAACGGCGGGGCAGGCAGACAGGAATGTCTGCCCCACCATGTCAGCGTGGTCTGTGGTCGTTTCGGGGCGGTGAACTACGAGTTTGTGCGGTCTGGAAGCTAGAGGCTGGAGCCTGGAAGCTGGAGGCTAGAGAGAGCGACTGTCGGAGGCGCGGGCGGCGATTTCGGCGAAGACCTGCTGAAGCTCAGAGTGGATGAGGCCGTTGGAGGCGGCGATTTCATCGTCGCCCAGGCGGTAGGGGCGCCCCTGAAAATCCGTCACCAGCCCGCCGGCCTCGCGCACCAAGAGCACGCCGGCGGCCGTGTCCCACGGCTTGAGGTTGAACTCCCAGAAGCCGTCGAAGCGCCCGGAGGCTACGTAGCAGAGATCGAGCGCGGCCGAGCCATCGCGGCGCACGCCGTGGGAGAGCAGAGTGAAGCGGTGGTAGTAGAGGATGTTCGGGCTCTCGTGGCGCTTGCGGCTGGGGAAGCCGGTGCTGAGCAGGCTCTCGGCGAGGCGCGGGGTGCGGCTGACGCGCAGGCGCTTCTGATTGAGCCAGGCGCCCTCGCCGCGCGTGGCGGAGAAAGTCTCCTGGCGCACCGGGTCGTGGACCACGCCGACCAGAATCTCTTCGCCCGCCGCGGCTTCGTCTTGTGCGGCGCCCGGCCGAGAGACGAGCGCCAGAGAAACGGCGAAGAGGGGGTAGCCGTGGGCGAAGTTGGTGGTGCCGTCGAGCGGGTCCACGTACCAGCAGAACTCCGTCGCCGCTTCGCGCCGGCTCCCCTCCTCGGCCACGATGGCGTGCTGGGGAAAGTAGGTGCGCAGGCGCTCGACGATGAACTCCTCGGCGCGCCGGTCGGCTGCGGTGACGATGTCCGCCTCGCCCTTGTATTCAATCTCGCTGCCGCGGTGGAACTCGCGCAGCAGCAGTTCGCCGGCCTGCCGGGCGATTTCGATGGCCTGCTCGAGGTAACGGTTCATAAGCGATTCAAGGGCGGCGCGGCTCGGCGAAGTAGCCCTGGCGGTGCCGCACGCGGAAGTCGCCGTCCTTGACGCGCACCTCGATGGTGCGGAATTCGGGGCGGAAGCTCGGCGGCGCCGGCACGTAGCCCAGCAGGTACTGGGTGCGGAGCAGCTCGCTCAACTGGTCGAAGAAACGGTCGAGCTCGGCCGCCCCGCCGGGGAAGAACACCTGCCCGCCAGTCAACTGCGCCAGGTTGATCAGCGCGTGCTCGCCGCGCACGCTGCGGCCGCTCTCGCCCGGAATCGGCCGAACGACGAGAGCGAAAATGCTGGCTTCGGCTTGCTGGGC
>JACPRL010000066.1 GCA_016189965.1 Acidobacteriota bacterium
AGAACGTTCGCGACGACGCCGTCTCCATCGTCCGCCAGGTGCTGCGCGACCGCGAGGAACGGGCACGCGAATTTGCCCGCCTGGTAGCGGAAAACCCCGCCTTGCAGCAGAAGCTCGCCCGAGGCGACGCCGCCGGCGCCGAGCAGGTTTTCTCTCCCCTGGCCGAACATTTGCGGCTCGACTGGGCCGCCGTGGTCGATAACCGCGCTCAGGTGCTGGCCCTGCATCGAGCGGAGGGCAGCCAGGTCGACTTTCTTCCCCAGCTCCCTCAGTTGCTCGGGCCCCAGGCCGCTATTGCCTACACGACGGCCGAAGAGATGGGCGGGATGCGTTTTGCCGTGGCTCGTGTGCGCGTGGAAACAAGCGGCGGAAAGCCGTTGGGCGCCGTGGTGGTGGCGCAGGCCCTGCCGCGCGAGCTGTTGGCCAAGGCGGCGGATATCGAAAGCGAGTCGCAGGCCTATGAGGCCATCACGCGCGAACGCAAGACCTACCGCTGGCAGGCGGTGCTCATCCTGCTTCTGATCACCATCCTGTTGCTGCTGGCCACCACCTGGTCCGCCCTGCATCTGGCTCAACAGGTCACGGTTCCCATCCAAGCGCTGGCCGTGGCGACGCAAGAGATTTCGCAGGGCAATCTCGATTACCGCGTGGAGGTGCCGGCCCGGGACGAGCTGGGAAATCTCGTGACCTCGTTCAACCAGATGACGGCGCAACTCCGCGACAGTCGCCGCCGTCTCGAGCAGGCCGTGGCCGAGCTCGAGCGGCGCCGCCAATGGATGGAAGCCATCCTGGAGAGCATCCCGACAGGCGTCATTACGCTGGGGCCCCACCGGCGCATCCTGGCGGCCAACGACGCGGCTCGCAAACTGCTCGGCCGTCCCGTGGCAGAAGGTTCATCTCTCTCCGAGCTGCTGGGCCGGGAGGCCGCCGAGGCCTGCGGGGAGTTGTTTGCCCGTGCTGGCCAGATGGGTTTTGCCGCGGCGGAGCGCGAGCTGCACCTCGAGCATCGCATTGCCCACGTGGCCGTCAGCGTCTCGGCCCTGCGCGCCGGCCCGGGTGAAGGCTACGTCCTGGTTCTCGACGACCTGACCGACCTGCTCAAAGCCCAGAAGGCGGCTGCCTGGCAGGAGGTGGCACAGCGCATCGCGCACGAGATCAAGAACCCGTTGACGCCCATTCAGTTATCTGCCGATCGCATCCGCCGCTACCTGGAGCGCCTGCCGGCAGCGGATGCGCGAGAGGACGACCGGTACCGCCAGCTCATCGCCCGCTGCGCCAGCCTGATTGGGCAGGAAGTCCACGGCTTGAAGCTCCTGGTGGATGAATTTTCCCGCTTCGCCCGCTTCCCGGCGGCGCAGCCCGTGCCCACGCAGCTCAACGAGATTGTCCAGGACGCGCTGGCCCTCTACGCCGATTCCGCCAACGGAATTCAATTCCGCTCCGAGCTGGCGGGCGACCTGCCGGCCGTCCCCGCCGACGCGGCCCTGTTGCGCCGCGTGCTCTTGAACCTGTTGGAAAATGCGGCCGAGGCGGTCGCCCGCGCGGAGCGGAAGGAGATTGTGGTCCGCACGCGCTACCTCGCCTCGCAGAAAGCGATCGAGCTGAGCGTGACGGATAGCGGCCCGGGGATCTCAGCGGAAGACAAGGAGCGGCTCTTTCTGCCCTTCTTCTCCACCAAGCCGGAGGGGATGGGACTGGGACTGGCCATCGTCAGCCGCATCGTGGCCGAGCATCACGGGCGCATCCATGTGGAAGACAACCGGCCCAGCGGGGCCCGCTTCGTGGTCGAGCTGCCCGTTGAGGCTCCCGTCCTCACCTAATGATGTTTGCGCACTACAGTAACGCTTCGTCTCTGCGCTTCGTCAGGGCACGGCTTCAGCCGTGCCGAAAAAAAGCTGCGCGCAGCGCAACCACGGAAGGGGTGCGGGGAAACCCTCTCTGGGTGTCCCCGCCGCCGGCATGTTATGCATCCACTTCTAGTCACCTGAAACGCCATGGCCGCCAACTCCATCCTGGTGGTCAGCCGCCGTGCTGAAAATGTCGCGCACCAGTAGGACAGGCATTCCTGCTTGCCCTGAGCGTAGTCGAAGGGCCTGTCATGCCCGCGCCGCGGGCACAGGTCATTCCTGGAGGTTATGCTCCGCTCAGCTCGCGATCCGCTTCTCTCCTCCTCTCTCCAAGCCTGTCATTCTGAGCCCAGCGAAGCATCCCCTGACTTCGAGGCAACGGGCCCCACGTTGCATTACTCTATTCTGGGAACATCATTAAAGCGCCATGGCAGCCAACTCCATCCTGGTGGTTGACGACGAGAGCGGCATCCGCACCTCCCTGGTCGAGATTCTCCGCGAGGAGGGCTGGGAGGCCGAAGCCGTCGCCACCGGCGAGGACTGCCTGAAGCTCCTGGCGAAGAAGGCGTACACCGTCGTGCTGCTCGACGTCTGGCTGCCAGGCACCGACGGGCTGGAGGTCCTGCGCCGGCTCAAGGAACGCGACGACGCGCCGGTCATTATCATGATTTCCGGGCACGCCACCATCGAAACCGCCGTCAGAGCCACGAAACTGGGGGCGTTCGACTTCATCGAGAAGCCGCTTTCGATGGAGCGAACTGTGCTGCTCATCCGGCACGCCCTGGAACAGCTCCGCCTGGCGGAAGAGAACCGCGAGCTGCGCGACCTCTTGCGCGCCCGCTACCGCATTATCGGCGAGAGCGTGCCGCTGAAGGCGCTGCGGCAGCAGCTGGCCCTGACCGCGCCCACCAATAGCCGCGTCCTCATCTACGGCGAGAGCGGCACGGGGAAGGAGCTGGTGGCGCGGGCGCTGCATGCCGGCTCGCTGCGGGCCGGCCGGCCTTTTGTCGAAGTCAACTGCGCCGCCATCCCGGAAGAGCTCATCGAAAGCGAACTCTTCGGCCACGCCAAGGGCGCCTTTACCGGCGCCAGCGAGGACAAGACGGGCAAATTCCAAAAGGCGGACGGCGGCACGCTCTTTCTCGACGAAATCGGAGATATGAGCCTGCGCACGCAGTCCAAGGTGCTCCGGGTGCTCGAGGAACAGCGGATCGAGCCGGTGGGGGCGGGCCAGCCG